>DATJVV010000104.1:0-3310 GCA_035501635.1 Solirubrobacteraceae bacterium
GCTGGGCGCCGCGCTCGCCGACCTGGGTGTGGTAGGCGTGGGGGAGCTCTGAGATGAACTCGTGGGCGCCCACGGCGGTGGCGGCGGCGGCGATGTCGGACTCGGTGGCGGAGGGGCGGCCGAAGGCGATGTTCTCGGCGACGGTGCCGGAGAACAGGAAGGCCTCCTGGGGCACCACGCCCATCTGGGAGCGCAGGGAGTGGGCGGTGACCTCGCGCAGGTCGCGGCCGTCGATGAGGACGCGGCCGGCGGTGGGGTCATAGAAGCGGGCCACGAGCTTGGCCATCGTGGACTTGCCGGCGCCGGTGGCGCCCACGAGAGCGACGGTCTGGCCGGGGGGGACGTGGAGGTCGACGTGCTCGAGGGCGACCACCTCGGGGTTGTAGGCGAAGGTGACGTGCTCGAAAACGATCTCGCCGCGGATGGGGGGCAGCTCGCGGGCGGTGGGGGAGTCGGCGAGGGTGGGCTCCACGGCGAGCAGGCCGAAGATCTTCTCCAGGGCGGCCATGCCTGACTGGTAGGTGGTGTAGAGCTGGGAGAGCTGCTGGATGGGTTCGAAGAGGTAGGAGAGGGTGGCCACGAAGGCCACCACGGTGCCGGCGGTGATGTGGCCTTCAATGGCCTGGTAGCCGCCGTATAGGACGATCAGGGCGAGGGCCACGCCGGAGAGCATTTCCACGCCGGGGAAGTAGGCGGCGTTGAGGCGCACGGTGGTCATGTTGGCGTCGCGGTTCTCGCGGTTGAGCACGGCGAAGCGGGCTTCGTGATGGGGCTCCTGACCGAAGGAGCGCACCACGCGGATGCCCGAGAGGGTCTCCTGGAGGTAGGCGGTGATGGCGCCGATGGTCTCGCGGGTGCGGCGGAAGGCGCCGGCGGAGACAAGGCGAAACCAGATCGAGGCGCCGGCCACGAAGGGGACCACGCAGAAGGTGAGCAGGGCCAGGCCGGGGTCGAGGTAGAGGAGCACGGCGACGGCGCCGAAGAGGGTGAGGCCGGACTGGAAGAGGGTGACCACGGAGTCGGTGACGAGGCTTTCGAGGGCCTCCACGTCGTTGGTGATGCGGGAGATGAGCACGCCGGCGGGACGGCTCTCGTAGAAGCCGATGGGCTGGCTCTGCAGGTGGGTGAAGATGCGGATGCGCAGATCCGAGAGGGCGCGCTGGCCGACCCAGCCCACGAGGTAGGTCTGCAGGTAGGTCATCAGCCACAGCAGGCAGGCGGCGGCGAGGAATGCGATGACCACGAGCACGAGGGTTTCGGTGTCGTGATGTTCGATGCCCTGGTCGATGGCGACCTTGGCGAGCAGGGGCGGGGTGAGGGAGGCGGCGGTGCCGAGCACGAGGGCGGCGAGGGTGGCGATGACGCGCAGGCGGTAGGGGCGCAGGAGGGCGAGCAGGCCGCGGAGGTTGTGCGATCGACTCACAGGCCGCTCACCTCCGGCTGGCGGGTCTCGACGGTGAGGAACCTGGTGTCGGATGCGGGGAGGCTCTGCTCGACGATCTCGCGGTAGAGCTCGGAGAGGTGCAGCAGCTCGTGGTGCTCGCCGCGGGCCACGATGGCGCCATGATCGAGCACCAGGATCTCGTCGGCGAGGGAGATGGTGGAGAGGCGGTGGGCGATCACGAAGGTGGTGCGACCCTGCATGGCCTGCGCGAGGGCGAGCTTGATGGAGCGCTCGGTGGAGGCGTCCACGGAGGAGGTGGCGTCGTCGAGGATCAGCACGCGGGGGTCCGCGAGGAGGGCGCGGGCGATGGCGATGCGCTGGCGCTGGCCGCCGGAGAGGGTGAGGCCGCGCTCGCCCACGGGGGTGTCATAACCCCTGGGCAGGCGCAGCACGAACTCGTGGGCCTGGGCGCGGGCGGCGGCGGCTTGCACCTCGGCGCGGGAGGCCTCGGGGCGGGCGTAGGCGATGTTCTCGGCGACGGTGGCGGAGAACAGGAAGGGGTCGTCGCCCACCACCGCCACGGCCTGGCGCAGGGAGCGCAGGTCCACCTCGCGCACGTCGGCGCCGTCGAGGAGCACCTCGCCGGAGGACACGTCATAGAGGCGGGAGATGAGGGACACGAGGCTGGTCTTGCCCGAGCCGGTGGCGCCCACGAGGGCCACGGTGCGCCCGGCGGGCACGTCGAGGTCGATGTCGCGCAGCACCGTTCGCCCCTCGGTGTGGCCAAGGCCGTCCGCGGTGGGGTGGCCGTCGACGGAGGGTCGGCCCTCGTCGGGAGCGGGGCCCCCGGCGGGGCCATGGCCGTCGGCGGCGGCGGCGGCGGGAGTGTGGGGGGAGTAGTGGGCGCCGAAGTCCTCGGCGGCGTCCTGGTAGCGAAGGCTCACGGAGCGCATGCGCACATGGCCGTTGCCGGCGGGCAGGGGGGGAGCGTCGGGGGGGACGGTCATGTGGGGGCTGCGGTCGAGGACCTGGAAGAGGCGGGCGCCGGAGGCGGTGGCGCGCTGGGCGAGGTTGAGGGTGACGCCGAGGGAGCGCATGGGGGAGATGAGCATGTTGAGGTAGAGGTAGAAGGCGGTGAACTGGCCGAGGGTGAGGTGAGCGTGGATCACGGCCACGCCGCCGAGGAGGAGCACCGCGGCGAGGCCGAGCTGGGGCAGGAAGGCGATCATGGGGTTGAAGCGTGCTTCCAGGCGGGTGGCGAGCATGGCCTGGGAGAAGACGCGGGATACGGAGTGGCGGAAGCGCTCGAGCTGGCGGGGCTCGCGGGCGAAGGCCTTGACGACGCGCACGCCGGAGATGTTCTCCTCGGCCTCCGCGGTGAGCTCGGCGATGCGCTGCTGGACCTCCTGGATGGTGGGGCGGGCGCGGCGGCCGTAGCGGTAGGAGATGAGCACCACGAAGGGCACGGGCGCGAGGGCCACGACGGCGAGGCGGGGTTCGGTGAGGAGCATCACCGCGCCGGCGAGGAGGATGGTGAGGATGGACTGGAGGATGAACACGAGGCCGTAGCCCAGGAAGAAGCGCACGGCCTGGAGGTCCACGGTGGCGCGGGACATCAGCTGGCCGGTCTGCTGGCGGTCGAAGAAGGCGAGCTCGAGGCTCTGCAGGTGGCGGTAGAGGCGCTCGCGCAGGTCGTATTCCACGCCGAGGGACACCCGGCCGGCGATCATGCGCCGCCACACGGTGAGGCCCCGGCGGTAGGGGCGAAGGAAGGCGAGGAGGCGAAGGAAGGTGCTCATGGTTGCGCGGTCAACGATTATCGCAGGAGGGTGGCGGGGGTAAGCTGAGGCGATGGTGGACGCGAGCGCGGGTGCACGGATGGAGCCCGGGCTGTGTGGGACGTGCGGGGAGCGGGTGATCGTGCGG
>DATJVV010000105.1:0-4572 GCA_035501635.1 Solirubrobacteraceae bacterium
GCCGCCGATCCTCTCGCGCGCGCCGTTGCCGCCGCCGCCCTCGCCGGTTTCGCCTACTGGCTCGTGCACGGCTCCTTCGACTGGTTCTGGGAGTTCGCCGGCCTCGGCGCCCCAGCCTTCGCGCTGCTGGGCCTGACCTGCGCGCTCGTCCCCCGTCCCGTCCCCGGCGGACCTCCCACCAGCCTGGACATCCGCGCTCGTCCTCCGCTTGCCCTCGCGGGCATCGCCATCACACTCGCCATCGCCGCGTCCCTAACCCTCCCATGGCTGAGCCAGCGCCAGATCGAGAGCGCCGCCCGCGTCTGGCCCCGCGCGCCCGCCACCGCCTATGCCCGCCTGAACGAGGCCGCCGAACTGAACCCCCTCAGCGACGAAGCCGACCTCGTGGCCGGCAGCATCGCGCTGCGTCTCGGCGACCACCCACGTGCCGAACGCTACTTCGCCAAGGCCCTCGCCCGCACCCCCGCGGACGCCTACGCAACCCTCGAGCTGGGGGCGATCGCCTCGGCCGACGGGGAACGCCACCGCGCGCTGATCCTGCTCACGCGCGCGGTCGATCTGAATCCCCGCGACCGCCTCACACGCGCCGCCCTGAGCGTCGTCCGTCACGGGCGACACGTGGATGTTCGCGAACTGAACGACGCAATCCTGCGCGAAGCTCAGCGACTCTCCTGACACTGCGGTGTTTCCGCAAACAATCTGCGGTTTATTGGCGCGAAGGCGCCCGCGGTGTTGGTAACTTGACTGAACATCCGCTCAATTCGTTATGACGACGCCGGCAGGGGCCAGGACCGCGCGTCGAGTGGCGGAGGCGATGGGTGCAAGGCGGCATGGAGGGCGCACTCCGGCGTTGCTCGGGCTGAAGAACGCAAACCCACGGCAGGGACGAAATGAGAAGTCATCACACCATCGGCTCCCCTCTTTTTCTCGTGGTCGTGGCGATCCTCGCGGCGCCCGCGAGCACATCCGCCAACCCACTGCTGAGCGGTTACGGCGGGCCTGGCCAGGGCAGCCAGGCGATTGTCGGCTCGACGCTCATCGGCCCCCCCGGCGGCGGCGGTGGGGGAGCGGCCGGTGGGGGCTCCGCGGCGGGCTCCGGCGCCGTATCGTCCGCGGGGTCGTCCACGAGCTCGGGCGCCGCCACGCCGTCCACACCGCGGCTTGGCGCTCAGGGCGCGGGAGGCTCGGCCGGCCGCTCCGCCCGGACGAGCCCGAGTCCCGGGAGCACCGTCTCAACCGGCACGCGCTCGGCTCGGCCCTCGGGCGCCGAACCCACGCGCGGCACCCCGCGCGAGAGCGCCACCCCGAGCGGCCAGACGGAGAGCCTGGGCCTGTCCGGGCCCGATCTCCTCTACGGGCTCCTGACGCTCGCCGCGCTGGCGCTGACCGCCGTGTTCACCACGCTGCTCGCCCGTGGCGGCCCCAGCGGGCGTCGTCGGCCGTCCGCCGAGCATCCGCCGCCCAGCGGGAGGGTTGATCGCTAAAGGGACCGCCCCCGCGACCCGACTAAGCAAGTAGAAAGGCACGCCCCCAGCCTCCAACGGCCGGCGTCTGGGGAACACAGTCAAAGCATGGATCATCGCCACATAACCCAACAGACCTCCACCACGGTTCCCCTTGGGACCGGTCTCGCCCGTGGCGCACCCCAGCCAAGTCCGATCTATCGCGGCGGCTCTCCCAGTCGTCTGCAGTGGGCCCTCGACGGTCCCGGCTGGAGCCTGCTGCGCCCGGCGCTCGACCTCGTCCTGCTGTGCCTTGCGATCGTGGCCGCGCTCGGCGGCCTGCACGCCACACTGCACGTGGCCGCCCTGGACGCCCCGCTGCTTGCCCTGCCGCCGCTGGTGATGCTGCTGCTGTATCTGCGGGGGCTGTATCAAACCCGTCTGCGCGCCCTCATCCTCGATGGGTTGGTGCCCGTCGTCAGCTCCGTGTCGGTGGGCGCGATGGGCGTCGCCACGCTCGGCCTCATCGTCAACGGCCAGGCGCCGTCGCAGGACGTGATGGTGCAGGTTTGGCTGTTCGCGCTGGTCGGCGTGGGCACCGGCCGCCTGGCGCTGGCTCAGGCTCAGAGCTGGGCGCGCAGGCGCCATCTCGTCGGGCGGCCCGTGCTGATCGTCGGCGCCGGGCTGGTGGGCTCCCAGGTGGCGAGGCGCCTGGAGAACCACGCCGAGTACGGCCTCGTGCCCGTCGGCTTCGTCGACGACGAGCCCCGCTCGGTCACCGAGGTGGGCGGTCGCGACGTCCCCGTGCTGGGAACCGTCGAGGACCTCGACGAGATGGTGCTCGAGACCGGCGTGCGCAACCTGATCGTCGCCTTCTCCTCGGTGGCCGACGCTCGCGTGAGCCGCCTGATCCAGCGCTGCCAGGAGCTCGGCGTGGAGGTCTCGGTGGTGCCCCGCATGTTCGACACCATCAACAACCGCGTCGTCTACGACACCGTCGGCGGCTTGCCGTTGATGTCCTTCGTCAGCATCAACCCCAAAGGCTTCCAGTTCATGGTCAAGTACGCCATCGACAAAGTCATCGCGAGCTTCCTGCTGGTGCTGTTCTCGCCCCTGCTGCTCGTGTCCGCGCTGGCCGTGAAGCTGTCCACCGGCGGCCCCGTCCTGTTCCGCCAGCCCCGTGTCGGGCTCGACGGCCATGCCTTCGAGATGCTCAAGTTCCGCACCATGCGCGGCAACCCCGACGAACACGGCGAGAGCGACGCCGACTGGGCCGAGCGTATCCTCAGCGGCGACGAAGAAGCCACTCTGGCCCTCTCCACCGCCAACGGCGAAGCCACCGAGGATGGCGAGGACCGCCGCACGCGCGTGGGCCGCCTGCTGCGCAAGCTCTCGATCGACGAGCTCCCCCAGCTGTGGAACGTCTGCACGGGCGACATGTCCCTGATCGGTCCCCGCCCCGAGCGCGTCAGCTACGTGCGCCAGTTCGAGCCCGTCGTCTACCGCTACGGCGACCGCCACCGCGTGAAGTCCGGCATCACCGGCTGGGCCCAGGTCCACGGCCTGCGCGGCCAGACCTCGCTGGCCGAACGCGTGGAGTGGGACAACTACTACATCGCCCACTGGTCCCTGGGCCTCGACGTCAAGATCCTGCTGCTCACGGTCGTCGCCCTCTTCCGCCACGCGGGCTGAGATCTCGGGGGCCGGTCCAGCTCGCCTGACCGATCTCGGGGCCGGTCGAGCTCGCGGAGCCACGGTTGAGCTCGGCGACCCGCTTGAGCGTGGCGACCCGGTTGAGCGTGGTTCAGATCGAGGTCTGCGAGTCCTGCCCCGGGCCCGCCCAGAGCTGGAAGACCCGCACCTTCATGCTCGTCCCCAACACCGCCGGGATCGGCAGCGTGTAGCTGTTGAAGCGGTTGAGCGTGAACGTGGCCCGGTAGCGCAGGTTGCCTCGCACGAAGGCTTCCAGCCGCATGTAGTCCCCCACGGGACCGGATCCGCTGGCGAGGACGTGACCGCCCGCCCGGCGCAGCCGCACGGTGGTCCGGGCCACGCGCCCGGAGAGCGGGGAGGCGAGCACGCTCGAGAGCGTCCCGTAGGCCGGCTTGCGCGCTCCCCGTGACGTGAGCACGCCGAAGTTCGTCCCGATCGTGTCCTGCAGCTGGAAGCTCACCACCGCCGCCACCCAGCTGGTGCGGGCCAGCGAGCGGTAGATGTCGCCGAGGTCCGCCGCCTGTGTCTGGGGGGTCACGCAAGGCTGTTCGTCCTGGCTGTGCGAAAGCGGCCGGCAGGTGGTCCAGCCGAACTCGTCCAGCCACAGCGGCTTGCTGTCGCCGTTGGCCAGCTGCACTTCGCGAAACTGGCGCAGGGAGGCGAGCGTGAGGCTGTAGAAGTGAACCGCCAGCGCGTCGTAGTACCCCTTGATCCCGGCCGCGTACAGGGACCGCAGGAAGACCCCGTTGTAACCCACCAGCGAGCCCGCGATCACCGGCACGTTCGGGTTCGCCTGCTTGATCGCCGGGTAGGCCGCCCGCAGCAGCCTCGCGTACCGCTGAGCCTTGTTCGGGCCCGCCAGGTACAGCTGGTTGGCCTGATCGGGCTCGTTCCAGATCTCGATCGCTCCCAGCTTGGTTCCGTAGCGCGCCGCCAGCGTCCCCACGAACGCCGCGTAGTCGCCCGCGTTCACCGGTGGCCAGGCGGTGGCGGGGGTGCGATGTTCGATCGAGCACTTGCCCAGCGTCGTCGCGGGCGCTGAGGAGGCCCAGCAGGGGGAGCCGTCCACGGTGAATATCACCCGGATGCCCGCCGCGCTCGCGTCGCTCACCAGCCGATCAGTCATCGCCAGAGCCCCCGGGTCGAGCTGGCCGGCCGCCCGCGGCTCCACGTATGCCCAGTTGAGCGCCACCCGCACGAGCTCGGCGTGCAGGCTCTTGGCCCGCGCGATCGCCCGGTCGATTTCGCCGCCGCGCACCCCCGTGTCGATGCCGAGGATGTTCACCCCTCCCAGTGGCGCCCCCTCGGCCGCATCCGTTCCGGCGCCGCCGAGTCCGCTCAGCACGCACAGCGTGCACATCAAAGCGAGCGAGCGCGCCCGCGGGCGTCCCGCCCGCCGGGGGAGTTTTCCGAGCAT
>DATJVV010000106.1:0-5408 GCA_035501635.1 Solirubrobacteraceae bacterium
CGGGCCCGGAACTCTGAGCTCGCTCGCCTGAGCGCCTATGATCGCGGGGAGTGGCCCGCTTGTTGATCGTGGGGGGAGGCCGCCGCGGGCGGCTGCTGGCGAAGGAGCTCATCGCGGAGGGCCACGCCGCGCGCATCGTCACCCGCGGGGAGGCTGGCCGTGGGGCGATCGAGGCGGTGGGGGCGGAGTGCTGGATCGGCACCCCCCTGCGGCTGGCCACCCTGCGGGAGGCCCTGGAGTCGGTGACGGTGGCCTGCTGGCTGCTGGCCACGGCGGCGGGGCCTCGGGAGGAGGTGCGGGCGTTGCACGGCGATCGCCTGCGCTTCTTCCTGGGCCAGGTGGTGGACAGCACCGTGCGGGGCTTGCTCTACGAGCCTCTCCGGGCCGGCCGGGCGGAGGCGGCGGGGGGAGAGGATGTGGTGGGGGAGATGTGCGAGCGCAACGAGATCCCCGCGCGGATCCTGAGAACGGACCCCGGCGACACGCAGGCGTGGCTGAGGGAGGCGAGGGAGGCGGTGGAGGGGTTGCTGGGGGCCTGCCGGGCGGGGATGGGGTCTACGGGTTGGGGCCCTGGGCGGGGTGTCGCTCAAGAAGATGGTCCAGGATGCGGGCGGTGGCGCCCCGGATGAGGTGATGGGCCACCCGGTGGGCGGGGTGTCGAAGGTGGGCCGCCGTCAGGCGGCCATGTGGAGGCGCTCCACGCGTTCGCTGAACATGACCTCGCCCTCCAGGGCGCGGTGGACGGGGCACTTGGCGGCGATCACGAGCAGGCGCTGGATCTGGTCCTCGGGCAGGTGGTCGGGGAGGCGAAGGACGAGCTCGAACTTGGTGGGACAGCCGCGGTCGGCGAGGGTGTATTCCACGTCCACCTCCAGGTGGCCGATGTCCCAGCCCTTGCGGGCGGCGTACATCTCCATGGTGATGGCGGTGCAGCTGGCGAGGCTCGCCGCCAGCAGCGCCTGGGGGGAGGGGCCCGCGTCTTCGCCGCCGGACTCGGGGGGCTCGTCAACCGTGAAGGCGTGGTCGCGCAGCTGGACGGTGTGCCTGAGGCCGGTTCCCTCGCGTCGTGCGGTGGCTTTCATGCCGGTCACCTTTCTCCTCGATCATCGATCATCCAAGGCCCTCCGATCGATCCCCCCTGGACCCCGGTGGTAGCCACAATGGTACTCCCGAGCGGCCATTAAGCGAGCGGATTCAGGAGCAGGCCGGTGAGTAGCTTGGGATGGAAGAAGGTGGACTTGGGGGGCATGTTCTCGCCGGCGGCGGCAACGTCTCTGACCTGGGAGACGGGTGTGGGGCGCATGAAGAAGGCGGCGTCGTAGGTGCCCTGGCGGACGAGCGCGAGGGCCTCCGCGGTGGAGCGGGCGTAGAAGAGGCCGTTGAGGTGGGAGATGTCCTCGTCGGTGAGCCTCAGCGGGCCCTTCAGGAGCAGGGCCTCCAGGACGCCGGTGTCGAGGTGGCGGTAGGCCTCCGAGTGGCCCTCGAGGGCGGCGTCGGCGATGGACTGCTCCTTGAGGGTGAGGCGCAGGGGGCGGTTCTCGCGTGAGTCGATGTAGCCGAGCTCGAGCACCCCCTCCGCACGCTCGCCCTGGGGCGCGGGGGCGATGTCGGCGTCGGAGACCTCTCTGATGTCGAAGTCCCGCTGGAGGGTCTCGCGCAGGGCGACGCGGCGATCCTCGTCGAGGTTGCCGATGAGGCGATGGGTGGGGAACACCGTGAGGCCGGGGTCCTCGAGGGCGACGAGGCACATGAGGATGTAGTTGTGGTCCCCCTCCCCGCCAACCTCCCGGGCGTAGGCGTGCATGGTCTCGTAGCGGTGGTGGCCGTCGGCGATCAACAGCTCGGAGCCGGAGGCGGTTTCCCGCACCGCGGCGATGGCCTGGGGATCGGTCACCCGCCAGAGGCGGTGGGTGGTGTTCTCTGTGTCTGTGACCTCCCCCCAGGGGGGCGAGCTGGTGTGGGGCTCCAATGCGCTCCAGGCGCGCTGGCGGGGGTCGGAGTAGAGGGAGAAGATGGGGGAGATGTTCGCGCGGGTGGCGCGGGTGAGGCGCAACCGGTCCTGCTTGGGCCCGGGGTGGGTGCGCTCGTGGGGGCGCACCCGGCCGGGGCCGTAGTTCTCGAGGCGAACCCGGCAGAAGAAGCCCCGGCGGGTGCGTGTGACGCCGTCGGGGCCGGTGTACTGCTGCTCATGAGCCCAGATGGCGGGCTGGGAGTCGCGCACCATCACGCCCCGCAGGCGCCACTGCTCGAGCAGGGAGGCGGCCGCCGCGTAGGGGTCGCCGGGGCCCTCGTCTCCCATTCCCGCCTGCCCGGCCCCCTCGGGCCCGGCCCCCGCCGGCGTCCCGTCCTCCGGCCCGACCCCCGCCGCCGTCCCGACCTCGGCCTCCTGTTTGCCCCAAGCCCGGGGAAGGTCCACGGCGACGATGTTGTAGGGGGAGCGCTCCAGCAGGGCGCGGCGCTGGTGTGCGTCGATGACGTCGTAGGGGGGCGCGGTGACGTCCCCGAGGGAGGCTACCAGCGAGAGGTCGTAGTGGAGGGCTCGCAGGGGCTGCACGTCGGGCATGGAGGGGCGGAGGCTAGCAGCGGGGGTGGCGGCTTGGATGGAGCGATCCGGGGTGAGTGGCGGTAGACTCGACCGACCTGTCGGGACGTGGCGCAGTCTGGTAGCGCACCTGCCCTGGGAGCAGGGGGTCGCCGGTTCGAATCCGGCCGTCCCGATTGGCTGATCCGCATTGGGATGCGGTTTTGGGTGTGGCGTACACCGAATGCGAGACACGCGAGATGGGGTCGTCCGTCGACGTTGATCGCGCGGAAGGCCATCCCGAACCTGCCTGCCGGCGGCGGTAGATAGACCTTGGCGCAGTTTGGTAGGGACGTTCCGTCGCGACTCTGTGTTCAATGGGGCGGCCTCGTTCAGAGAAGTGAGCAACGATAATAAGCCGGGCCGTCCGAGCGCCACGCTGTGAATTCGAGTGCACCAAACGATACCAATACGTTACGGTGTGCTCTGGTGACGACACGCTCCCGGTTCCCCCTCGCCTGCCATGCGCTTCTGATCACGTGCGCCTTGGCGTGCTCGGCGCCGTCCACTGCTGGCGCGTCGTTCCGGGGCGCTGACGGCGTGATCGCCTACTCGGCCGCACACACCTCCCAGCCTGGCATCTGGGCGGTGGACACGTCCACCGGCGATCAGCTTCGCCTGACGACCGGCGCCACCGACGACGCTCCGAGCTTCTCCGCGTCGGGCAACATGCTCGCCTTCCAGCGTAGCCGAGGCGCAGGTGAGATGATCTACGTCGCGCACGTCGACGGCTCAGATGCCACGCCCCTCGTCAGCGGCGCCGAGCCCGCGTTCTCACCCGATGGACGCCAGATCGTGTTCGTGCGCCCGACCGGCTTGTTCGTCATCGCGCTCGCTCCACGCGCGCTTGCGCACCAGATCACGGATCATCGCGGTGACCGTAGGCCCGTGTGGAGCGCTGCCGGCGAGATCGTTTTCCAAAGGACCGATGTCTGGAGTGAACGCTACGGCGATGGCACCCAGGAGGAGCTCGACACCATCATCCCTCCCAGCTTCCACGTGAACCAGATCCTCACCTACGACGAAGACGCGGAACTCTGGCCGGAATGGTCGCCGGATGGCAAGACGGTGGCGCTCGATCTCTGTAAGGAGAAAGAGCCGTTTCCTCCACCTCGTGGCCTACCCGCGAGCGTTCCGTCTTTCAACTTCGGGCCCAGCTGTCTGCCGCGAGCGTGGGCGCCCGACGGACGCAGGCTCGTGCAACCAGGCGAACTGACAGGAGATCATGAATGGGGACTGCCGGAAACGTCATGCCCTCGCTACATCCCCAGAGGCGAGGACCCATTCGGCTTCTACGAAGTGTTCCCGCACGGAGAGCAAACCAGGGAACCGGAAAGCCCCGTCGAGATCTCCTGGCAGCCGCTCGTAAACGGCACCATGCAGTTGCACACCGTGCCGTGCGAACCGCGAAAGCGTCCGGGTGTCGAGCACTTGTCGGGCACGGGAGCGTCACCCGTGGAACCTGGCGTGCGAATCTGCGTCAGACCCCGTCGGCACCACCGTCACAAGCCCACGTGCCGGGGGTGAACTCGACGATGGCGCAGCGATGACAGACGCCGCCGAGCCCGAGGCCGCAGCTGAGCCGGCCTCCGTCGGAGGGGAGACCCAGCCGTCCGCGCCGGGGTCCAAGCCCGCCGAGCGCGAGGCCAAGCTCGCCGGCGAGGGCTCCAAGCTCGCCGAGGGAGAAGGCAAGAGCCTCAGCGACCGACTGATCCGTGCGGGACAGGTGGCAGGCGCTATAACCGCCATCGTGACCGTGAGCCTGCTCGCGTGGAACGCGCTCAAGCCGGCGCCTGCACCGGCCGTGCTCGAAGGGACGGTCAGCAACGTGGATGCCCACTACGGGGAATCGGAGTTCAGCTACCTCGAAAGCAACCCCGCCAAGCTCGTCGAGGCGCGGGATCTCTACCGGCAGGCCGGACTCGACGAAGCAGAAGCCGACGACGAACTACGCGAACCGGGGATCCTCGTGGAATACACGATCCAGATCCAAGGACCACCAGGGCTGGAAGTGACGCTTCTGTGCACGCTGCGCGACGCCGCAACCGACGCGAAGATCCCCGAAGGCAACGCCGTCGGCTTCGGCACCAAACGTTACGTCTTCCGCGCCGGCAAGTACAAGACCACCCACAGCGGCTGGATCGCGCCGCCCGCGAGCGGTGGCAGCTACCGCGTCGAGATCGACCTCGTCGCCAAGAACGGCGAAACGCTCGACACCCGTAAATCGAGGGTCTTTCGCGTACCTCGGGGAAAGCGTGCATGATGCGCGTCTTGTTTCTCGGCGACGTTCGTCGGACCCCGCGCCGTCGAGTGGCTCGCAAGTCGTCTGCCCGGGCTGGGAGCCGAGCGCGGCGTGGATCGGCACAGAATGTCTTCCGAGTCGTTTACGGGGCAGAAACCGAGCCCCACACCGACGCTGAGCGCGAGCAAACCCTCCCTCGCCGCCCCGACGAGTTCGCCAAGCGCGGGCACTACAGCCATGAACGGTCGAGGAAGCCCCGAAGCGCTCGGGTAGCTGGCTCCACTGGCAGCCCGAGCGCAGCCGGAAGGCTGCCGGACCGCCGAGAGTTTTCGGACGATTTCTAAGCAGCGGCCACCGCGATTGTGACAGCCTGCCGTCTTGTTCGGCCCACGGGGGAGGGCTCAGCTGGAAGGAAGGCTCGGCGGCGTCGGCAAGCGCGCATGTGGTGGCAGGACATCGCGCACGGTATAAAGCGGGACCATGAGGGTCATGGGCGCGAGCTCTGTTGGCTGGAAGCCGAAGTGGCGGTAGAAGGAGGCGGCGCGCTCGTCGAGCGCCTGTACTGTGACGGCGCGCACCGCGAGC
>DATJVV010000107.1:0-2417 GCA_035501635.1 Solirubrobacteraceae bacterium
GTGAGAACCTCTTCCCGCGGCGCCCACCCTCGCTCGCCGCCACCAGCCCGCCGCCGCCAGCCCGCCGCCGCCAGCCCGCCGCCGCCAGCCCGCCACCGCCGGCTCGCCGCCGCGAGAGCTAGTCGACCACCAGGTAGTCCCGGTGCACGGCCTCCTCGCTGGCGCGGGGCAGGATCTCGAGCACGCGCTCGGACTTCATGCCCATCACCTGGCGAAGCTCGGCGGCGGAGTAGTTGGAGATGCCCTTGGCCAGCGGCCGGGGCGCGGCGCCCGGGGAGGCGGTGCGCACGAGGATGTCGACGGCGTCGCCGGCGTCGAAGTGCTCGCGCACCTCAACGATGCCGACAGGCAGGAGGCTGGCGCTCGCCTCGCGCACGGCCCGGGCGGCGCCCTCGTCGACGACCAGGGCGCCGCGGGCGGGCTTGGCGTACTTCAGCCAGAGCTTGAAGCTCGAGTAGCGGGCGGCGCGGGGCTCGAAGCGGGTGCCGGCGTGGCCGCCCGCCAGCACCGCGGGCAGCGCGTCGGGGTCCAGGCCGTTGCAGATCACGGTGGGGATGCCCGCGGCGGTTGCCATTTCCGCGGCCACCACCTTGGAGCGCATGCCGCCGGAGCCAAGCGGCGAGGTGCTGTGGCCGACCTGCAGGCCGTCGAGCTCGGCGAAGTCCTCCACCCGCTCGATCAACCTGGCGTCGGGGCTGAGGCGGGGGTCGGCGGTGAAGAGGCCGTCGATGTCGGTGAGCAGCAGCAGCTCCTGAGCGCCCACCAGCACGGCCACCTGGGCGGCGAGGAAGTCGTTGTCGCCGAAGGAGATCTCGTCGGTGGCGGTGGTGTCGTTCTCGTTGATCACCGGCAGCACCCGCCAGGCGAGCAGGCGCTCGAGGGTGTGGCGGGCGTTGAGGTAGTGGGTGCGGGCGGACATGTCGAAGAAGGTGAGCAGCAGCTGGGCGCTGGTGACGGCGCGTTGGTGCAGGAGCTCGTCGTAGACCTGGTAGAGCTTGCCCTGGCCCACGGCGCTCGCGGCCTGGAGCTCCTGTACGGCGGTGGGCCGCTGGGGCAGGCCCATCACGCGCATGCCCCGGGCGATGGCGCCGCTGGTGACGAGAATCACCTCATCGCCCGCCTGGTGGCGCTGAGCGGCCATGTCGCACACGCGGGCGAGGGCCCGCTCGCGGAGCTCCCCGGCGGGGTCGGCCACCACATTGGAGCCGAGCTTGATCACCAGGCGTCGCATGGAGGGCAGCCTAATGGAGCGCTGGTGGCCTGTAGGGACGGAGACTACGAGAGCTCTGGATCGAGCTCGAAGGGCACGCCCGCGATCAGCAGGTCATCGCCGGGCTGGAAGCCCTGGTCGCGCAACGCCGTGAGCACGCCGATGCGGCGCAGGCGATCCTCGAGGTAGGCGAGGGCGTCCTCGTTGTTGATGTCAAAGCGCTGGATCAGACGCTCGATGCCCCGGCCGGTGACCTCGAAGGAGCCCTCCGCGAGACGCTTGACGGTGTAGCCGCGTGCGCTGCCGGCGGGGGTGAGGAGCATGTGCTCGGCGAGATGCTCGACGTCCTCTCCCTCGCGCCCGCTCTCGGCCTCGTGGCGATCCTCGCCCGCGTCCGGGTGGGCATCCGGGTGGTGTGGCTCGCCGGGCATGGGCTCTTCATTCTGGGTGCCCGCGCGCGCGCGCGTACTCGCGCGCGGGGCATCGATTTCGGGAACCTCTCTGAGGAGCAGCTCGGCGAGATCCCTCAGGCCGAGGCCGGTGGCGGCGGAGGTGAGCAGGACGGGGATCTCGGGCGCGAGGCGCCGGCGCCACTGCTCGGCGAGCTCGCGGGCGCGATGGGCGGGCAGGAGGTCGGCCTTGGCGAGAGCGAGCACGCGGGGCAGGGCGGCGAGGCGGGGGTCGTGGGCGGCGAGCTCGCGCTCGATGGTGGTGTGGTTGGCCACGGGATCGGCGTGGGGGTCGCCGGAGAGCTGGGGGGCGAGGTCGAGGACGTGGACGAGCAGGCGGGTGCGCTCGACGTGGGCGAGGAAGTCGTGGCCGAGGCCGGCGCCCTCGCTGGCGCCCTCGATCAGGCCGGGAATGTCGGCGATCACCAGCTGGCGGCGCTCGAGAGGGTCTTCGAGGACGCCGAGGACGGGCGAGAGGGTGGTGAAGGGGTAGCTGGCGATCTTGGGGGCGGCGCGGGTGAGGCGGGCGAGCAGGGAGGACTTGCCGGCGTTGGGGAGGCCCACGAGGCCGACGTCGGCGAGCAGGCGCAGGCGCAGCTCCAGCCAGCCCTCCTCGCCGGGGAGGCCGCGCTCGGCGAAGCGGGGGGCCTGGCGGGTGGGGGTTGCGAAGCGCTTGTTGCCGCGACCGCCCGAGCCGCCGCGGGCGATGAGCGCGCGCTGACCGGCGGCGAGGAGCTCCCAGCGGCGACCCTCGAGAT
>DATJVV010000108.1:0-6068 GCA_035501635.1 Solirubrobacteraceae bacterium
TGTGGCGCTGGCGGCGCCGCGGTGCGCGGAGCCGGCGGCGATGGCCGCGAGGGTGGGGATCAGCTTGGACACCTCCGAGCCCGCGAAGGAGGCGTCGGGGGCGGGCCCGATCGCCGCGCCGATCCCCACCCCGAGAGCGAGCATCCCCGCGGCGAGGCCCGCGGTGACCCGCAGGGAGGGCAGCCGGGAGCCGAAGGGAAGTCTCGGTCCGGAGGGCAGCCGGAGGACGCGCGGCGAGGGCGGGCCCAGGTCGCGCAGGGAGGGGCGGGGTCCGGTGGGGGGCTCCGCGGGGGTCGCCGTGTTGGGGGGTCTGTTGTTCACGTTGTCCATAAACTAGGGAAACTCAATCCAACTAATGAGGATTATGGTAGATTCCCCGAGAACTTGTCAACCAACGGTCACCGAACCGAGAACACGGAGTGCTCTTCCAATGAACCTGAATCGCCGCATACGACGCCGCACCACCGCCCTCCTGGCGATCGCTGCGCTCGGGCTCGCGATCGCGCCGGCAGCCGCATCGGCGAGCTCCACCATCACCATCAGCGGCGCCACCGCCTCCTACCCACTGGTGTCCCTGCTGGCCCAGAAGTACGCCAAGCTCGCCAAGGGCGCCGTCAAGTTCAAGATCGCCCAGGGCGGAGCCCAGGTGGGCATCAACGACGTCGCCACCGGCCGGGTGTCCGTCGCGGACGTATCCCGCGACCCCCTGCCCACAGACCCCAAGGGCCTGGTCTTCTACCCCATCGCCAAGTACGGCATCTGCGTGGTCACCAATAGGGCCAACACCCTCTCCAACCTCACCGGCTCCCAGCTCACGTCCATCTTCACCGGCAAGACCCGCAACTGGAGCCAGGTGCCGGGCGCCAGCGCCAGCGGCACCATCGACCTGATCAGCCGCACCTCGGTGGCGGGCGTGCTCACCAGCTTCCAGACCCTGCTGCTGGAAGGCAGGAAGGTCTCAGAGCCCCTGGGCCAGGAAAGGTCCTCCGAGGGCCTCCTGCGCGCCGCCGTGGAATCCGATCCGAACGCCATCGGCTTCCTCTCCAACTACCAGGCCGCCCTCGGCTCCAAGCTCAACACGGTCGGCTTCAACGGCGTCGCATGCAACAGGTCCACCATCGTCTCCGGCCAGTACGCCGGCGTGGCCCGCTTCTACGAGGTCACCAAAGGCGCCGCCACCAACGGCCCGGTCGCCTCCTTCATCAACTGGATCTCCAAGTCCACCGCGGCTCGCAAGATCATCTCGAGCCAGTGGGTTCCAATCACCTGACGGGAAGGTGAGCCCCAAATCCCGCCAGAGCGCGCCGGCCCCGTTTCTCCAGACGGGGCCGGCGCCACCCCCGCCACCCGGCGTCCAGGGCCCTCGAAGGAGGGCTCATGGGCGCCTGACGCGCGTGCTCGCCCGCCTGCGCGACCCCTGGCCTGACCGTCGCGCCGAGCGCCTGCTCGGCGCCATCTCCCTGTCCATCGGCGCCTGCGTGATCGCCATGATCGTGTTCGTGGGCGTGCGCGCCTGGCCGATCCTCGCCCACGACGGTCTCTCCTGGCTGGGCCCCGGCGGCAGCCTGGACAGCCAGCTGGCGAACATGCAGGCCACCGGCGTGAACCCGCCCCCCTCCGCCTTCGCCCTGAACGCCTGGCCCCTCGTCTACGGCACCCTGCTCAGCACCTTCTTCGCGGTCCTCATCGGCGTCGCCGTGGCCGTGCTCGCCTCCATCTTCATCGTCGAGCTCGCCCCCCACCGCCTGCGCCAGGTGGCCATACCCGTGATCCGCCTGCTGGCGTCGGTGCCCTCCGTGATCTACGGCCTCATCGGCATCCTCGTGCTCGTGCCCTTCGTGGGCAACCACCTCGTCACCCAGTCCCAGAAAGCCTCCGTGCAGAGCACCGTGGAGCTCACCGGCGCGGGCCTCGGCGTGGTGGTGGCGATCCTCACCGTGATGATCACCCCCATCATGATCGCCCTCATCTGCGACGCCCTCCAGGCCGCCCCCCGCTCCTGGCGCGAGGGCGCCGTGGCCCTCGGCCTGAACCCCCTGCGCGCCGTGCTCGCCGTCACCCTGCGCGCCATCCGCCCCGCCATCGTGGCCGCCGCCGTGCTCGCCACCGCCCGCGCCCTCGGCGAGGCCGTGATGATCCAGATGGTCTCCGGCGGCAGCTCCTTCACCCCCAACCTCTCCCACGGGCCCCTGGTGTTCCTCTACGAGCCCCTGCGCACCCTCGCCTCCGCCATCGTGGACTACCACGAAGGCATCGGCGCCCCCGCCCTGCAGGCCGCCCTCTACTCCTTCGCCCTGCTCCTCCTGTTCTCCGCCTGCGTCCTCTCCGTGGCCGGCTACCTGATCAAGCTTCCCCTCCGCCGCTACCAGACCGCGGGATGATCCGATGAGCGCCCACGCCCCCCCGCTCGACCTCGACCCCGAGTCCCTCCCCCGGCCCACCTCCGGCCCCGGCCGGCGCTCCTCGCCCATGAGCTGGCGCTGGCGCGATCGCCTCGTGCTCGCCGCCGCCTGGATCGCCGGGCTGGGGCTCTGCGCCATCGCCGCCGCCATCGTCCTCTACATGGCCTTTCGCGGCATCCAGTACCTGCGCCCCGGCCTGCTCCTCGCCCGGCCCGCCATCAGCACCTCCCAGGCCCAGTCCGGCGGCATCCTCGACCCCGTCCTCGGCACCGCCCTGCTCACCCTCATCGGCATCTGCCTCGCCGCCCCCCTGGCCGTGTGCGCCGCGGTGTGGATCGCCGAGTACGGCGAGGGCGGGCGGACACGTCAATCTCTGGCCCGGGTGGTGGAGTCCAGCATCGAGGTGGTCGCCGGCACCCCCGACATCGTGCTCGCCGTGTTCGGCCTCGCCGTCTTCCAGCTGAACATCATGGCCCCCTTCTCCTTCCAGGCCGAAGGCGGCGGCGTCTACGGCCGCTCCTTCCTGGCCTGCGGCGCCGTGATGTCCCTCATCGCCCTGCCTCCCATGTTCGTCGCCACCCGCGACGGCCTGCGCGCGGTCCCCAAACACATGCGCGAGGCCGCCTTCGCGCTGGGCAAGACCCGCATCGCCACCATCCGCCGCGTGCTCCTGCCCGCCGTGCGTCCCAACATCGCCACCGGCGTCACCCTCGGCGTGAGCCGCATCGTCGGCGACACCGCCATCGTCCTGCTCCTCCTCGGCGACACCCTCCACATCGAAACCCAGGGCTCCCTCCCCCTCGCGGGCCTCCTGCGGGGCACCGGCTCCACCCTCACCAGCTACGTCTACGACAACTCCCCCGCCGGCGAAGGCGCCGCCCCCCAGAAGGCCTACGCCGCCGCCTTCGTGCTGCTCGCCCTCGTCCTCGCCCTCAACCTCCTCGTCGATCGCATCGGCCGCTCCCAGGCCAGGAGCACCGGCATGCCCCTCGCGGGCGGCGTGGTATGAGCCCCGCCGTCCTCTGACGAGTGCCGCCGTCCTCTGGTCCTCGTCAATGCCCCCCTTGTCAAGGCCCTTCCCCGGCGCTAAGCTCAGCAAGTCGATGGAGAAACCAGACTTGATTGGAAACGTGTCCAATGGCCGCTGAAGAGATGCTGCTCGACGATCCCCCCCGCCTGTTCGCCGCACCGTCCCCCCTCGCGCCGCCGCCCTTCGCTGCGGCACCCCCGGACGCCGTGCACACGGTCCCCCCGGTGCGCACCATCGTGCTCGACCGGCCCCCGACGCTCGTCGCCCCGCCCGTCGGCGAGCGAAACCCCCTGCGCGAGCCCGTCCCCGCCACCGCCACCGCCGGCCCCGAGCGCCTGCGCCTGAACGAGCTCAGCGTCCAGTACTCCGGCAAGCCCGCCGTGAAGGCCGTCTCCATCTCCATCCACCAGGGCGAGGTCCTCGCCCTCATCGGTCCCTCCGGCTGCGGCAAGACCACCCTCCTGCGCACCCTCAACCGCCTCACCGAGCTCACCCCCAGCGCCGCCCGCTCCGGCGAGATCCTCCTCGACGGCCAGGACATCCACGACCTCCCCGACACCAACCTCCGCGCCCGCGTGGCCATGGTCTTCCAGCAGCCCAACCCCTTCCCCATGTCCATCTTCGACAACGTCGCCTTCGCTCTGCGCGAACAGTCCCGCAAGCGCCCCCGCAGGCGCGAGCTCATGCCCCTCGTGGAGGACGCCCTGCGCCGCGCCGGCCTCTACGAGGAGGTCCGCGACGACCTCGACCGTCCCGCCCTGCGCCTCTCCGGCGGCCAGCAGCAGCGTCTGTGCATCGCCCGCGCCATCGCCTCCCGCCCCGAGGTCCTGCTCATGGACGAGCCCTGCTCCGCCCTCGACCCCATCTCCACCGGCGTCATCGAGGAGCTCATCGGCGAGCTCCGCCGCGATCTCGCCGTGGTCATCGTCACCCACAACCTCGCCCAGGCCCACCGCGTCGCCGACAAGGTCGCCTTCATGTACCTCGGCGACCTCGTCGAGTACGGCACCGCCGAGGACGTCTTCCAGCGCCCCCGCGCCCCCCGCACCCGCGACTACGTCGCAGGCGCCTTCGGATGACCCCGCCGATGAGCCTCGCACCCGTGCCCACCGAGCAGGACCGCACCCTCTGCCCCAACTGCTCCGCCCCCCTCGCTCCCGACCAGCGCTACTGCCTCGCCTGCGGCCAGCCCGCCTCCCCCGTGCGCCTTGCCTTCCTCGACGTCCTCCAGACAGACGCCGCCCTCGGCCAGGGCTCCCCGCCGGTGGGGCTGCCGCCCGCGAGCTACCCCTCGATGGTCGATCCCGGCGCAGGCCCCGAGCACTCCCTGCGCCGCTACTCGGGCCTCTTCGGCCTGCTCGCCGTGCTCCTCCTCTCCATCCTCACCGGCCTCCTCGTGGGCCACTGGGTCACCCAGGACGCCAAGGCGCCCTCCGCCCAGATCGTGAAGGTCGAAGGCCTCGGCGCCCTCGCCTCCGCCCCCGCAGCCTCCACCGGCGCCACCTCCACGGGCGCCACCGCGACCGGCGCCGCCAAGTCAGCCACCCCCGCCCACGAAGAAAAGGTCAGCGCCCAGACCGAAGCCAAGGAAGCCACCGAAGCCAGGAAGATCGCGAAAGCTCTCCCTCCCAAGGCCGTCAAGGTCACCTCCACCAAACTCCAGAAGCTCGGCAACACCACCGGCAAGAAGCACGAGCAGGAAATCAACTCCCTCGGCGCTCAGCCCATCGAAACCGGCGGCTGATGCACACCCTCACCACTCCCACCGAGCAGCTCCGCCGCCAACGCCACGAGCTCGCCGAGCGCGTCGCCGCCCTCACCTGGGATCTCGGCGGCCTCGCCTACGAGATGGCCATCCGCGACCACTACCGCCTCGACGTCCTCTCCCGCCGCGCCGCCCACCTCCAGCAGGCCGACGCCCAGCTCGCCGAGGTCCAGCGCCTGCTCGCCACCGCCCAGGACGGCGTCGCCGGCCAATGCCGCTCCTGCGGCGCCGTCCACAGCCGCGGCGCCGCCTACTGCTGGCACTGCGGCACCCAGCTCCTCGCCGAGCGCCGTCCCGCGGTGCTCCCAACAGAGGATCCCCCCGTGGGGGGACCGCCCGTGGGCGGACCGCATCCCGCCGAGGCCGCTCAGCCCGCGGTCAACACCCGCGAGCCCGCCGCCTGAACGCTCGCCCTCAGGCGCCCGGAGGCTGCTCTGTCACCGTCGCCGCCGGCTGGCCCGTCGCCGCCGGCTGACCCGCCGGCGCCGCCGCCTGGGCCACCGGGGCAGCCTGCGCGGTCTGAGCCTGAGCCGGCGCCTGCTGCCGCGGGGCTCCCGCCGGCAGAGATGCCTGGTTGTTGTGCATCTCACCCGTCACCGACGACTTGAATTCCCGCATCCCGCTACCCAGCGAGCGCCCGATCTCCGGCAGTCGCCTGGCGCCGAACACCAGCAGCAGCACCACCACCAGGAAAGCGATGTGAAGTGGGTTGTCGAGGCCCATCGCGTCTCCAGTCTAGACCATCCCCATCTGTCCCACTCAGTGTTTACCCGCAGTCTCTCCCCGCAACTCGCCCGCCTCCTTGCCCGCCTCCTCGGGCTCCTCCCGCAGCGTGTTCCGCACCAGCTGCATCGCGATCACCACCATCAGG
>DATJVV010000109.1:0-3744 GCA_035501635.1 Solirubrobacteraceae bacterium
GGCAACGGGGCGGGCCTGGTGATGAGCACGCTGGACGTGGTGGCGCAGGCGGGGGGGGAGCCGGCGAACTTCCTGGACGCGGGCGGGGGCTCGGACGCGGCGAAGATCAAGCAGGCGGTGGAGCTGATCCTCGCCAACGAGGCGGTGAAGGCGGTGCTGTTCAACATCTTCGGGGGCATCACGCGCTGCGACGAGGTGGCGAAGGGGTTGATCGCGGCGTTCTCGGAGCTGGGCGAGCGGACCCGGGGGATCCCCTTCGTGGTGCGTTTGGACGGCACCAACGACGTGCGGGGCAGGGAGCTGCTGGCGCAGGCGAAGCTGCCGGGGGTGCACCCGGCGAGGACGATGAACGAGGCGGCGGAGATGGTGGTGGCGCTGGCGGCCGGCGAGAGCGTGGGAGCGCTGGCGTGAGCGTGCTCGTGGACGAGGGCACGCGTCTGTGCGTGGCGGGAATCACGGGCAAAGAGGGGGCGTTCCACACGCTGAACAACCGCCGCTACGGCACGAACGTGGTGGGCGGGGTGACGCCCGGGAAGGGCGGCCAGGACGTGGAGGGGATCCCGGTGTTCGACAGCTGGGAGCAGGCGGCGAGGGAGTGCGAGCCGAACACGGCGATGATCTTCGTGCCGCCGCGCTTCGCCGCGGACTCGATCCTGGAGGCGGCGGCGGCGGGGGTGGAGCTGGTGGTGGCGATCACCGAGGGCATCCCCGCGCACGACGAGCTGCGCGTGTACAACACCCTGCGCCGGGATTATGCGGGGACGCGGCTGATCGGGCCCAACTGCCCGGGGATTCTCTCGCCGGGGAAGGCGAACGTGGGGATCATCCCGGCGTCCTTCTTCGAGGAGGGCAACGTGGGGGTGGTGTCGCGCTCGGGCACGTTGACCTACCAGATCGGCAACGAGATCGCCCAGGCGGGCTTCGGCTGCAGCTCGATCGTGGGCATCGGCGGGGACCCCGTGCCGGGGAGCTCTTTCGTGGACGTGCTGGAGCTGTTCGAGGGGGACTCCCAGACCGAGCTGGTGGTGCTCTCGGGCGAGATCGGGGGCTCGGCGGAGGAGGAGGCGGCGGAGTACATCGGCGCGAACATGTCAAAGCCGGTGATCGCGTACATCGCCGGCTTCACGGCGCCGGAAGGCAAGCAGATGGGCCACGCGGGCGCGATCGTGTCGGGCTCGGCGGGCACCGCGAAGGCCAAGGCGCAGGCGCTGGAAGCCCGGGGGGTGCGGGTGGGACGCACGCCCACCGAGGTGGCGCGGCTGGCCGTGGAAGCGCTGAGCGGGGCCTCGAGCCCCGCGTCCTGAAGCGTCAGACGCACCCGCGCGCGCCTGATGCGCCGGTCGGTGAGCGTCGTCTCAGTCGGTGGCGTGGAACACCCGGCTGCGAAAGACGATGAAGTTGGTGAGGGCGATCGCCGCCACGGTCAGCAGGTAGACGAGCGTCGCCGACACGTTCAGAGCCGGCGGCAACAACGAGGTGGCAAGCGCGGTGATCGCATACTGGGCGAGCACCACGAGCAGATAGCGCGCCATCTGGCGGCGGGCATCGAGCACGAACGGCGCCCGGGACGCCCACACGAACATCCGCTGGAGCGCGAAGTGAAGGATCACCGCCACCAGCCAGCCACAGATCAGGGCAATTTGGAAGGGCAGGCCGACCAGGTCCGCCAGCACGACCGTCGTCGTGAGGTAGACCGCCGCGACGAGGGCGCCGGCCAGCGCGTAGCGAACCCCCTGGCTGACGATGGTCGGCTGCGAACGGACACGCCAGAGATCGCGCACCACGGATCTTGCCGGATATGCCATGCCAGCGAGAGGCTAGCCTCTCCCGGGGGCGGCCGGACGAATCGCGCCCGGCGCGGCTCGTGCGCGATGCGGACATGGGGAGCGCTGTTTCTGTTTCGGGTCGATGCCAAGCCGCCACGGCGGGCAGGGCGATCGCCTTCGCGTGGTTCCCGCGGGCGGCGACATTTAACTGTGGAAAATCAACTCCGCGAGAACGTCCGGTGGGATACTGGTGACACCATGGCAGAGGTCTGTGCCGTTACAGGCGCCAACGGATATGTGGGCTCATGCGTTGCGCGCGAGCTCGTGGACACAGGATGGGAGGTGCGGGCGCTCCTCAGGCCCGGCTCGCAACCGGCGAGCTCAGCGTGGACGTCGTCCAGCTTCGAGCTCGGCGGCGAGCTCGAGCCGGGAGCGTTGGCGGGAGCGCGTGCGCTGGTGCACTTGGCACACGACTACGAGGCCAGGAGTTGGACGGACGTCAAGCGCATCAACGTGGAGGGCTCCCGACGGTTGTTCGCGGCGGCGCGGGAGTCAGGTGTCGAGCGCATCCTATTCGTGAGCAGCACCGCGGCGTTCCCGGGTGCGCGCTCGATGTACGGGCGCGCCAAGCTGGAGATCGAGCGTGTGGCACGCGACAACGGCGCGGCGATTGTACGACCGGGATTGGTGTGGGGCTCGGGGAAGGCATCGATGTTCGGGGCGCTGCAACGGGCCGTGGAGCGCCTTCCGGTCGTTCCGCTCGTGGTGCCGCCGGGACTCGAGCTCAGCATGGTGCACGAGGAGGACCTCGCGGAGTTCGTCTGCGGTCTCTTGAGATGCCGGACACGCTGCTCCGACGAGCTGCTCGTCGCGGCCGCCGAGCAAAGGATCACGTTCATCGATCTCCTGCGCTCGCTGGCGTGTCGCACCGGCCGGCGGCCGCGCTTCGTTCGCTTTCCGTGGCGGGGCGCGTGGCTCGGTTTGCGAGTCATCGAGCTGCTTGGCATGAGTCCGCCATTTCGCAGTGACAGCCTGCTCAGCCTGGCAACCAGCGATCCCGAGCCCGGCTCTCACGCAACGGACAGCGTGGAGCGTTACGGGGTGCGGCTGCGGCCCTACCCGCTACGTGATTGACGTAGCGTCGTTGTCGCGGCTCTCGGGGACATCCCGGAGACCGCATACGGCGAATGTGTTGAGGCCGAACTTGTGGCGACGACAGCGGATCCCGCTGGGCAGGAAACCCGCCCGCACCAGCATTGGCCAGAGATCCCGCGGATCGTAGTAGCACTTGTGATCGTCCATCTCGGCACTGGGGCTGAAGCCGAGGCGAAAGGCGGAGAGCTCGAGCCAGGGCTTTCCGCGCCAGGAGGGAACGTTGACCAGCAGCAACCCACCGGGCGCAAGCACGCGATGAAAGCCACAGAGCGCCTCCTGGGGCTCCCGGAGATGCTCGAGCACCGAAAGACAGAGCACGACGTCAAGCGATTGACTGGGCACCGCGGGCAGAGCCGACTCGATGGAGCCCTCGATCGCATCGATCTTCGGATGACGCCGGAGGTCCTCCGCGAGACTCACATCCACCAGCAGCAGCCGCCGTGCGGGGGGCAGGATCCGGCGAGCCAGACGGGCGTCGTAGCCGCAGCCGAAGTCCGCGACTCGCTTGTCCGTGAACGTCGCATGGCGCCTCACCGCCACCGTGCTGAGCCACACACCAAATCGATCCACGGCCGAAAGAGAAACGGTCTGGCCGTAAGACTCGCTACGCATTCGGCAGCTGGCCTCGCGGAGATCGCCGCGTGGCTATGACCGCGGCATGCAGCACGAGCGTGGCGGCAAACAGCGAAAAGCCGATGATCATCAGCGTCAGGCCGGTGATCGCCAGACGATCCTGTGTGACCGCCTGCAGACTGAGGCTCTCACCGTGGGACAGGTAGTAGACGATCAACGGGATCGTGCAACAGAGTCCCGCGAATGCCGT
>DATJVV010000110.1:0-2201 GCA_035501635.1 Solirubrobacteraceae bacterium
CAAGGGCCGAGCACCCGCCCAACCCGCCGCCGTGATGTTCTTCTCCCAGCCCGCCGCCCTCGCCGCCCTGCCCGAGCTCGAGCCTCCCGAGATCGCCGCCATGCGCGCCCTCCTGCCCGGCCCCCTCACCCTGCTGCTGCCCAATCGTCGCCACCGCTTCCCCCTCGCCTGCGACCCCCGCGCCGCCCAGGCAGGCGTCTCTTCCACGGGCGCGCCGTCCTCCACGCCGGCCGCGCACGTCTCCTCCGCGGGCGCGCCGTCCCCTCCCCCGGCCGCGCACGCCTCCACGCTGGGCCTGCGCGTGCCCGCCCTTCCGGAGCCCCTCGCCGCCCTCGCCGCCGTCGACCTTCCCCTGCTGCAATCCAGCGCCAACCTCTCCGGCGGCCCCGATGCCCGCCGCCTCGCCGACGTCCCCGAGTCGATTCGCGCCGGCGCCGACCTGGTGCTCGACGGCGGCGAGCTCCCCGGCGTGGCCTCCACGGTCCTGGATCTCCGCCGCTACGCCTCCGCCGGCGAGTGGACCGTCGTGCGAGAGGGGCCCATGAGGGCGCCCGAGATCGCCTCCCGGCTTGCTGAGTCAGCCTGAGTACAGTAAATCTGGACTGAAAGGTACGGTCGATCTGTACCTGAGCCGTAGGCCACGCCTAATTTGTCAAGAATACCACCCATGGGTGCAGGATTACTGAACCATCTGGTACAGTGAATTTGAACTATGGCGATGCAGCCCAACCCCTTCGTCTTCGACCGCCCTCTTCCTCCGGGCGAGCTCATCGATCGCGAGGCCGCCCTCGACACCCTCACGTCCATGGCCGTGAGCGGTCAATCGACCCGCCTGGCGGCGCCCCGCCGATACGGCAAGACGACGCTGCTGGGCGCGCTCATCGATCGTGTGGAGCGCGAGGAGCGTTTCGTGGCCACGCTGCTGGACTTCTCACGTGTCACCAACCTGGCCGACGTCGTCGCCCGTTTCGATCAGGGTTACTCCAACGGCCTGGAGCGAGGCCGGCTGCGGGCCCTGTGGCGCACGATCCGCCGCCGCGGCACCGTGGACGCCCACCTGCGCGCGCCCGGCGACCTGGCCGGCGTGAGCGTCGGCATCGGCCCCTCCAGCGCCGAGGAGCTGCTGGCGCGACTGCACCACCTGCTGGAGGTGCCCCGTCTCGTGCACGAGCGAACCGGACGCAGATGCCTGGTGATCTTCGACGAGCTCCAGGATCTGCTCACCGTGCTGGAGGGCATCGATGGCATCCTGCGCAGCCACATCCAGCACCATCACGACGTCGCCTCCTATGTGTTCGCGGGCAGCGAGCCCTCGCTGATGAACGAGCTCTTCGGCGATCGCAGCCGCCCGCTCTTCGAGCAGGCCCGCGGCCTGCCCCTGGGGCCGCTCGAGCCGGGGCCGCTCGCGAGCTGGTTGGACACCCGCCTCCGGGACCGGGAGCCTCTGGGGGAGTGGGTCGACGAGCTCGTCGCCTTCTCCGAGGGTCACCCTCAGCGGGCGATGATGATCGCCCACATGCTCTGGGAGCAGGATCCCCACGATCCCGACGCCCTCAGCCACGCGATCGAGGCGGCGGTGCGCGAGGCGACCGAGGGACTCGAGCAGACCTGGGCGGCGCTCGGGGCCAACGAGCGCAAGGTTCTCGGCGCCGTCGCCGCGGGACTTGGCCGGATCACCTCAAATGCCGCGCTTGCCCGCAGCGGCCTCGGCAAGAGCAGTCAGGCCTACGCCGCAAAGCGGCTCGTCGAGCACTGCGTTCTCAGCGAATCACCCGACGGTCGCTACCGCATCGTCGATCCGCTGCTCGCCCACTGGCTGCGAAGCGCGTAGACCCCCCTGCCTGCTAGCCTCGAAAGCGGCCGTCGTGACTGGCGCTGGGGTGGAATCGACCACCGGGAAGCGGCGGACCGCCGCGCCGCGCGCCTGGGCACTCGCGGACGATCTCGTCCCGCGATCGGTACCTACATTCGCCGAGGAGCCCGCCATGCCCGATCTCAGCAACCCTCCCGCACCGTCCGTCCCCGCACCGCCCGCGCCCGCGATGCTCGGCCCGGAGGACGCAGCCGACCCCGTGCTCGCGCCCGACTACCTCGCGGCGCCTCTGGCCGAGGTGGACCCCGAGGTGGCGCGGGCGCTGCACGGCGAGCTCCAGCGCCAGCGGGGCACTCTGGAGATGATCGCCTCGGAGAACTTCGTGCCC
>DATJVV010000111.1:0-5284 GCA_035501635.1 Solirubrobacteraceae bacterium
GCACGGCGCCCTCGACCGCCGGCTCGGCTACCCTGGGCGGATGCCCGAGGACGCGACCGTGGTGGACGTCCCCCGTCCAAGCCCCCACGGCACGGTGACCCTGCGCCCGCACATCCGCGTGATGCATGGCCTGCGCAAGCCCTCGAACTGGCTGCAGCTTGTGCGCTTCGGCCTGGTGGGAGGCGTGGGATTCGTGGTGAACGTGGGCGTGTACGCGCTGTGCGTGCACGTGCTCGGCATCGACTACCGGCTGGCGGCGGTTGCGGCGTGGATGGTGGCGGTGACCAACAACTTCGTGCTCAACCGCCACTGGACGTTCGCCGCGGGGCACGGCAGCGTGCGCTTCCAGGCGATCCGCTTCTTCGTGGTGAGCCTGCTGGCGTTCGGAGTGAGCTTCCTGATTCTCACCGCCCTCGTGGAGCTCGCGGGGGTGGCAAAGGTGCCGGCGCAGGCCCTCGCGGTGGCGCTGTCCACGCCCATGAACTTCCTCGGCAACAAGCTCTGGAGCTTTCGCGAGCGGGCCTGAGCGCGTGAGGATCGGGTCCGTATTGGGACCATTTCGGACACCTATACTCTGAGCGAGTCCTTCGGAGGTTTCCCTTTGCAGGAGATGGTCATCTACGGCGTGAGCTTCGACATGGTCGGCAAGCAGCCGATCGTGCTGCTCAAGACGGTCGACGGCAACAAGTTCCTGCCGATCTGGATCGGCCACCCGGAGGCGGCGTCGATCCTGATGAAGCTGCAGGGCGCCGGCACCCCCAGGCCGATGACCCACGACCTGCTCTGCGACATGCTCGGCGAGCTGGACGCACGTTGCACCCAGGTGGCGGTGACGGAGTTGCGGGAGAACACCTTCTTCGCCTCCATCACCATCTCCGCGGGGGGACGGGAGCTGGAGATCGACTCGCGGCCCAGCGACGCGATTGCGCTGGCGGTGCGCTCCGGCGCGCCGATCTACGCCGCCGAGGAGGTGATCGCGGAGTCCGCGATCGAGTTCGAGCACGACGTCGAGGAGTCCGAGGACGTGGTGGAGAAGTTCAAGGAGTTCCTCGACCAGGTGAGCCCGGAGGACTTCGCCGCCGGCGACTCCTGATCCGGCCGTCCATCCCCCGCCAGCCGCTCGCTCAGCGGCTGAACGCGCTCTCGAGGATGCGCGCGACGAGCTCCTCGAAGTCGATGCCCGCGGCGTCGGCCGCCTGGGGCAGGAGGCTCGTTTCGGTGAGGCCGGGCACGACGTTGGTCTCCAGCACCGTGAGCTCGCCGGTGTGCTCCTCGAGCATCAGGTCCACGCGCGCCATGCCGTGACAGCCGAGCAGGCGGTAGACCTCCAGCGCGAGGTCCTGGGCGCGGGCCGTGGTGGCCTCGTCGAGCTCCGCCGGGCAGACGAACGTGGTCATGCCGATCTCGTAGCGGGAGGAGTAGTTGTAAAAGGACTCTTCGCGCGGGATCGCCTCCACGATGGGCAGCGCCAGCGGGGCGGAGGCCGGCGCGCCGAGCTTGCGGGGGGAGTCGAGCACGGAGACCGCGAGGTCGCGGCCCTTGACGTAGCGCTCGATCACCACCTTGCCATCGTAGGAGAGGGCCCCCACGATCGCCGCCGGGAGCTCCTCGGGAGATGCGGCGAACTTGATGCCCAGGGCCGAGCCCTGGCATGCGGGCTTGACCACGAGCGGCAGCCCGATGGTGCTCCCCAGACGCGGCAGCACGCTGGCCACGCCGAGGTCTTTGACGGCTGACTCCTTGAAGGCCGCGAACGCGGGCGTGGGAATGCCGGCGGCGCGCATCGTGTACTTCGCCAGCGCCTTGTCGGTGCAGCGCTGGCAGGCACCGGGCTCGGAGCCGGTGTAGGGGGTGGCGAGCGTCTCCAGCAGCCCCTGCACGGTGCCGTCCTCGCCGTCGCTTCCGTGCAGCGCCACGAACGCCGCGTCGGGCGCCGCCGCCATCAGCCGATCCACGAGGTCTGAGCCCACGTCGATCGCCACCACCTCGTGGCCGAGGCCGCGCAGCGTGTGTTGAACGCGCGCCGCCGAGCGCAGCGACACGGCTCGCTCCAGCGAGCCGCCGCCCTTGAGCACCGCCACCCTCAGCGTCCCCTCGCGCCTGTCCGCTCGGCGGGCGGCGCTCATCGATCGCCCGTGCGCCGGGCCGGGCCGCGAGCGGGTCTGCGGGGCAGCTCGAGCACCTCCGCGGTGTCCGCCGCCGGCTGCTGTGCCAATGGCTCGGCCTCCCGCTCGCGCGGGGGCTGCTCGTCGTGCGCGGCGAACGGGGCGGAGAGCGCCTGGAGCAGGCCGCTGTCCAGCGTGCCCCGCACGAGCGCGCCGATGCGGCGGATACCCTCGCGGATCTCCTGCTCGGATGAGCCCGCGAAGTTCAGGCGCATCGAGGCGCCGCCGCTGCGCTCGTCCACGTAGGCGGCGCGCCCGGGCACGAACGCCACGTCCCGGCAGCGCGCCAGCAGATCGGTGGTGTCGACGCCCTCCAGGGTCACCCACAGGAAGAGGCCACCCTGGGGCTCGGTCCAGCGGGCGTGCGCGGGGAAGTGCTCGGCGAGGGCCCCCAGCATCGCGTCGCGTCGCGCCCGGTAGAGATCCTTCTGGCGCTCCACGTACTCCAGCCAGGCGGGCTCCCCCGCGGCCGTGCGCTCCGCGAAGTACTCGGCGACGAACAGCTGGGTGACCGGTGAGCTGCACAGGTCGGCGCCCTGTTTGCCGAGGTTGAGCTTCTCGAGCACCGGGCGGGGCGCGACCGCCCAACCCAGCCGCAGGCCCGGAGCCAGGATCTTCGAGAAGGTGCCGAGATAGATCACGAAGTCCGAGCTCAGCCCGTCGCCCGCGCCCCCCCGCGAGGCGTCCAGCGAGTAGAGCGTGGGCAGCGGCTCGCCCTCGTAGCGGAGCATCCCGTAGGGGTTGTCCTCGAGCACCAGCAGCTCGCGCTCGTGGGCCACCTCCACCAGACGCCGCCGGCGGGGCAGGGACATGGTGACGCCGCCCGGGTTCTGGAAGTTGGGGATCGTGTAGATGAACTTGGGCCGGCGTCCCTCGCGTTCCAGGCGGTCGAGCACCGTCTCCAGCTCGTCGATGGGCATGCCGTCGGCGTCCATCTGGATCTGCACAACGTCGGCCTGGTAGGCGCCGAAGGTGGGCACAGCCCCGGGGTAGGTGGGAGCCTCGGCCACGATCACGTCGCCGGGGTCGATGAGGGTCTTGCACACGAGGTCGATCACCTGCTGGCCGCCGGTGGCCACGATCACGTCCTCGTGCTCCACGGCTGTGCCTTCGGCGGCCATCACCTCAACGATGCACTCCACCGCCGCCCGCATGCCTTCGGTGGGCCCGTATTGCAGGGCCCGCGCCGTGGCGCCGGCGGCCACGCGCGACATCAGCTTGGCGTAGAGCTCGGCGGGGAAGGTGGAGGTGTCCGGCAGGCCGCCCGCGAGCGAGATCACCTCGGGGCGTTCGGTGAGCGCGAACATGTCGCGCATCGCCGAGGAGCGCATGCGCCGGGTGCGGTCCGCGAAGAGAGCCTCGTAGCGGGCCAGCTCGTGCGCCGCGGCCCGCCCGCGACGTCCGGGTGTCTCCAGGCGCGTGGTCTGTGGCGGCGTCTCGCGGCGCTCGCTCCCGCCCGAGAGGTCATCTATCGTCATGCCCTCGCACGGTAGCGCACGGCAACCGTGGCACTCGCATGAGCGGACCCGTCTTCTACATCGGACTCGGACTCGGCCTGGCGGCGGCCTGCGGCCTGCGGCCGTTCCTGCCGCTGCTGCTCTCCGGAGCGCTCGCCTCGGCGAATGCGCTGGAAGTTGACTTCTCCCACGATCCCTATCGCTTCCTGCGGTCGGGCTGGTGGCTGCTGGCGGTGACCGTGACGCTGGTGCTCGCCTACGCGCTGCAGCTGCTGCTCGGCCTCTCGCCGTTTCTCGCCCAGGCCGGCGCGGCCATCCGCGGGCGTCGGCCCGAACCGCTGGCGGCGGCGCTCGCGGGCCTGGGCCTCGGCGCGGGCGCGCTGCTGTTCGCGGGCACCCTCGCCGACCACGGCGCCCTCTCCTGGCCGGGCCTGATCGGCGGCGTGCTCGCCGCCGGCCTGACCCAGCGAGCCGTCACGCCGATCATCGCGGGCGCCCGCGCACGGCTGCCCGACCGCGCGGCGCGGGAGGCGCTCACCGTGTACATGGACGCCGCCTCGCTGGTGCTCGCGGCGCTGGTGGCGCTGCTGCACCCGCTGGGCTACGTCGCGGTGGCGCTGCTGGGGTGGCTCTACTGGCGCGGACGCTCGCGCGGCGGCGAGCGCCACGCCGGCCTGCGCATCCTCGGCCGCTGAGGCTTGGCGGGCCCCGGTGGCGCGAGCGGATCGATGAGCGAGGGCGCCGGACCCGGGAAGCTGGTGCTGTGTGTGATCGACGCGATGGCGCCCCACATGCTCGTGCGGGCGGCGCAGTCGGGCGCCGCGCCCGTGCTGGCGGCGCTGATCGAGCGGGGACTTCACATCTCCGACTGCGTGGCCGCCTTTCCCTCCGTGACGCCGGTGTGCGCCGCCTCGATCGTGACGGGGGTCGCGCAGGACGAGCACCTGATCCCGGGCATGAACTGGTATCTGCGCGAGGAGGCCAGGTATGTGGAGTACGGCTCCAGCTTCCGCGCGGTGCAGCGGTTCGGCATCGCGCGCCAGCTCACGGATCTGATCTACAACATGAATCGCGCCCACCTCTCGCGCGACACGCCCACCGTGTTCGAGCGCCTCGACGACGCCGACGTGCGCACCGCCGGCACCACCTATCTGATGTACCGGGGCCGCCACCGTCACGAGCCCCAGCGCGACTCCGCCCTCACGCGCATGGCGGCCACGCTCATGCGCCACCCCGTGCTCGGCCCGCGGGAGCTGTTCTACGCGGACATCTTCGCCTCGCGGCGCACCGGCTGCCGGTCGAACCTCGGCATGCCGGGCGTCCGCGACCGCCACTCCGGCTGCGTGTCCTCCTACCTCGTCGAGCACGACCTGTTCGACTTCCTGCTGCTGTCGCTCCCCGACAACGACTGGTACTCGCACAAGCGCGGACCCGACGCCCAGATCCACTCGATCGCGCAGGCCGACCTGCAGCTGGCGCGCGTGATGAACGCCGGCGGCGGGGTAGAGCGGTTCCTGGACGAGCACGCGATGATCGTCATGGCCGACCACTCCCAGGCGCCCGTGACCGCCCAGATCGCCCTCCAGGACGAGCTCTCCGAGCTCGGTGTCCTGGGCCCGGCCCGCCAGTCGGGACGCGGCTCTGGCGGTGAACCGCGGATCG
>DATJVV010000112.1:0-6281 GCA_035501635.1 Solirubrobacteraceae bacterium
CGCCACGGGCGCGAGCGAGGAGCTGGACCTGCTCGGGGAGAGCCCTACTGCAGCCCCGCCCGCGCCTCGCGCACGAGCGTGACCGCCTCGGGGAACACCCGCGCCATCACCGTGCGGATCTGATCGGCCTGCGCCTCCGCGTTGCCCTGCAGGTTCACCCGCTCGATCGCCGCCACCGTCATGTCCACCGCCAGCTTGATCGCGTTGTCCGCCCAGGCCAGCCGCTGCTGTCCCTGCATCTGTTCGGCGAACTCACCGAGCCGCCGCTGGAGCTCCTCCGGGTCGCCGAACAGATCTCCGAAGCCGCCACTCTCCATCCGAGCATCATAGACTGACCGCCCCATGCCGAGCTCCAGTGAGATCCGCGCCCAGGTGGCCCGCGAGTCCGAGCGCCGCAACCGCCTCGCGGTGCCGGCCTTCGCCGGGGGCTTCCTGTATTTCATCAGCGCCATCATGGTCACCGCGACCCTCAGCTCGGCCCCCACCGTGGGCCTGGTCCAGGGCCTCACGCCGGCGCTGCACGGCGAAGCCAACCCCGCGGTGAGCCCCCGGGCCAACGAGGTCAAATACATCAGCCAGCACGCCTTCTCGCTGGTGGCCGCCAGCGCCGTGAAGGCGATCTCCCTGGTGGCGCTCACCCTCGTGCTGCTGCTGCTGCTGGACGCCACCCGCTTTCGCCGCCCCGAGACCTGGGGGGCGGCGCGTCCGCTGGTGATGATCGGCGGCTTCGGCCTCGCCCTGGTCACCCTCGTGCACCAGATCGTGAGCACCGTGCGCGCCCACCAGTTCGCCACCGGCCACGACCTCTCCAGTCACGCCGTCGAACGCGCCCTCACCCAGGGGGCCGTGAACGTGGGCAGCCAGTACCTGGACCTGCTCGCCGCGCTGGCCCTGATGGCGGGCATCATCGCGGTGTGCGTGAACGCCATGCGAGTGGGCCTGCTCACCCGCTGGATGGGCATCGTGGGGATCTTCTCGGGCGTGCTCATCTTCCTGCCCATCGGCGGCGCCACCCTGGAAATCGTGCCCGCCTTCTGGATGCTCGCCATGGGCATCCTCTACTTCGGCCGCTGGCCAAACGGCGAGCCCCCCGCCTGGGCCGCCGGCGAAGCCCGCCCCTGGCCCACCGCCGCCGAGCGCCGCGCCGAGCAGCAGGCTCAGAGCGACGGCTACAGGGAGAGCGGGGTCAAGCCCGCGGAGGCGGCCTCGAGCTCCGAGCCCGGCGAGCCCACCGCGGACACTCCCGCGGCCGTGGAGCCCGCCCCCGTCCCCGGCGGCTCCCCGGGCCGGCGCAGACGCAAGCGCAAATAGCCCGCCCGGCCCGCTAGAGTCGATGCCGCGATGGCCGCTGAGGCGAATGGGGACGCGGGCGAGACGCTGGACCGCGAGCTGGCGGCGCTGCTCGAGGTGGAGCGCTTCCCGCCGCCCGCCGAGTTCCGCGCCCAGGCCCTGCTGAACGACCCCGAGGTCTACGAGCGGGCCGCCCGCGACCCGGAGGGCTGGTGGGCGGAGCAGGCGCGCGAGCTCGACTGGTTCACGCCCTGGGACACCGTCCTGGACGACGGCGATCCCCCCTTCTACAGGTGGTTCACCGGCGGGAAGCTCAACGTGTCATACAACTGCCTGGACCGTCACGTGCTCGCCGGCCGGGGAGATCGCGTGGCGTTTCACTGGCGCGGCGAGGAGGGTCAGGAGCGGGCCATCACCTATGCGCAGCTGCTCGCCGAGGTAAAGCGCTTCGCCAACGCGCTCAAGGCCCAGGGGGTGGGCGTGGGGGACGTTGTGGGGATCTACCTGCCGATGATCCCCGAGGTGGTGGTGGCGATGCTCGCGTGCGCCCGCATCGGCGCTCCCCACAACGTGGTCTTCGGCGGCTTCTCCGCCGAGGCGGTGCGCGAGCGCATGGAGTTCTCGCAGGCCAAGCTCCTGATCACCGTCGACGGCGCCGCCCGCAAGGGCAGGGTCGCGCCGGTCAAGCAGCGCGTGGACGAGGTGATGGGCGATCTGGAGACGCTCGAGCGGATCGTGGTGGTCCGCAGCAAGGGCACGCCGTGTGAGATGAGGCCGGGCCGCGACGTCTACTACGACGAGATCCTCGCCGCCGCCGCTCCGGAGTGTCCCGCCGAGCCGCTGGATGCCGAGCACCCCCTGTTCATCCTCTACACCTCCGGCTCCACCGCCAAGCCCAAGGGCATCCTGCACACCACCGGCGGCTATCTCACGGGCGTGTCCGCCACCCACCGCTACGTGTTCGATCTGAAGGCCGACAGCGACGTGTACTGGTGCGCGGCCGATGTGGGCTGGATCACCGGACACTCCTACATCGTCTACGGCCCCCTCTGCAACGGCGCCACCTCCGTGATGTGGGAGGGAGCCCCCGACCACCCCCACAGGGGCATCTGGTGGGAGATCGTGGAGCGCCACCGCGTGAGCATCCTCTACTGCGCCCCCACCGCCATCCGCGCCTGCATCAAGTGGGGCGTGCGGTGGCCCGAGCGCCACGACCTCTCCTCGCTGCGCCTGCTCGGCTCGGTGGGCGAGCCCATCAACCCCAAGGCCTGGCTCTGGTACCACAGGGTGATCGGGGGCGAACGCTGCCCGATCGTGGACACCTGGTGGCAGACCGAGACGGGCGCCATCATGATCACCCCCCTGCCCGGCATCACCGCCACCAAGCCCGGCTCCGCCACCCAGCCCTTCCCCGGCGTGTTCGCCCAGGTGCTCGGCGAGTCCACCGGCGAGCCCATCGAGGAGGGCCAGGGCCTGCTGGTGCTCACCCACCCGTGGCCCTCGATGCTGCGCACCCTCTACAGGGAGGACCAGCGCTTCCTGGACACCTACTTCGCCCGCTTCGGCCGCGAAACCTACCTCGTGGGCGACGCCGCCCGCCGCGACGCCGACGGCTGCCTGTGGGTGATCGGGCGCATCGACGACGTCGTCAACGTATCCGGCCACCGCCTCTCCACCGCCGAGGTGGAGTCCGCCATCGTGGCCCACCCCGACGTGGCCGAGGCCGCGGTGATCGGCCAGCACGACGAGGACACCGGCCAGGCCATCGTGGCCTTCGTCACCCTCCAGGGCGATCTCGAGGGCGACGAGGCCACCGTTCAGTCCATCCGCGACACCGTCGCCGAACGCATCGGCAAGTTCGCCCGTCCCAGGCGCATCATCTGGTCGGAGGACCTGCCCAAGACCCGCTCGGGCAAGATCATGCGCCGCCTCCTGCGCGACATCGCCGAGGGCCGCGCCCTGGGCGACGTCACCACCCTGCGCGACCCCGCCGTCACCGAGCAGCTCAAGGCGCGCGTGGCGGAGATGCAGGCTCAGGAGGACTGAGGATCGTAGGCTTCAGGCCAAGGGTCAGGAGCCTCAGACCAAGGGCCAGAGGCATCAGGCGAACAGCTCGGCCACGGCGACGGTGAAGCCGGGCACGGCGTCGCTCAGGTCGAGGGTGTCCTGCGCGCCATGCACATGCGCGTCGCCCTGCCCGCGGTAGACGGTCGCGGCGCGCTTTGGCGGGTCGAGCACGAGCACGGCGATCGTGCCCGCCGCGAGCCATTCAAGCGCCTTGTCCTGCACCTCATGGAAGCTGTCGCCGGGCGAGACCACCTCCACCGCCAGGTCGGGGGCGCCCGGCCAGTATCTCTCCGTCCTGCCCACCTTCTCGGCGCGATCCTTGGCGACGAACGCCGCGTCGGGTGCACGCACGGTGTCGGGGTCGCTCGACAGAAGGAAGCCGGTCTCGGCGGCGAGCGCCACCCCGCTGGCGGTCTCACGCGCGTGGGCGAACAGCAGGCTGCCGACGATCAGAGCCACCCGCCCATGCTCGAATCCCGGTGGAGCCATCACGCGGAGATCCCCACGCACGAGCTCGCGGCACATTCCGTCGTCGGGCATCCGCAGAAGCTCATCGGCGGTTGTGACTGAAGTTGCGGTGGCGACCACCCTGACGAGGTTACCCCGCGTGAGTCCGGCACACAAGCACCGTGGACCCCTGCTCGACCGTCAAACCTTGCGGTGCTCGGGCACCCAGGAGCCGTCGTCCTGGCGAGCGAAGTCCTGGAACACGCCGGGCGCCTCGCGTTGCATCAGGCGCGCCATCTGATCGAACACCAGCCGCAGCTCCTCCTCGGCACCGGCAGCGGTGCGCATCTCGATCACGTGCCGCAGCGTGCGTAGGTTCGCGCTCCAGACGATGTCCGTGGAGAGGCCGATGGGCGCCAGCCGCCGCAGCGCCGAGGTCACCTCCTTCTTGACGTGGAAGGGCACCCCCTCGTCTTCGATGCCCAGCTCGCCGGCCGCGTCGCGCTGGAACTCCTCGAGCTGCTCGACGATCGAGATCACCCGATCGCGCACCGGCTCCAGCGCCGGCGGTACGCGAAAGCCGATGTCCGTGAGTCGCACGTAGCGCAGGCTCTCCTGGCTGAACGCCGAGCCGGCGCGATGCCTCACGAGCTCGTGAGTGTTACCCGACACCACGGGTTTGCCGTTTCGTCGTACAAAGAGCAAGCCATTGGGGACCTTTACACAGTAGACTTTGCCGCTGTAATGCTCCCATGAGTCGTTCTTGGCGCCATTGTGATTAACAAGTGGATGCGTTCGGGTCTTCACGAGCGAAACGATGTAACAAGGGCGAGCATTACGAAACTTTTGCCCACTTGGCATTTCCCGCTGAAGACCTGTTCTGTCGTCCACGCGAACATTGGCCGACCAGCCAGCCTTGATCGCAAGGATCTGAAGCTCGTCGGCCATCTGCGATGAGGTCGTATAGATCACCGTGTGGTTGCCGTCTGCTCGGCGACTTCCGTCACCGTCGGCATACGCTTCGAGGAATACGCGCAAAATCGCTGGCCCCCAGTCGTGCACATACCGTGGTACGTGCTTCTCATGTGCGCGTCGCCCACAGGCGGCCAGCGAGTCGCGCAGGGCGACGTTTTGGGTCCGTACCGCGCCGGGCCCGGTTGCAACGCGGTATGGCCGCAGGCCCATTGCACCGATATTCTCGGCAATCGCATCAAGGCGCGGACCACGGTTCTGCGCAATGCATATCTGATGCCCATTCAAACTCCCCTCCGCAAGCCAGTGCCCGAGAAACCGAGCGAACTCCTCCAGCGGGAACTTTGAACCAATGTAATGTCTCGTGCTCTCAACGCCTTCAACCTGCCAGGTGCGCTTGGTTCCGGGAATCTCCACCATGCCAGCTTCTTGGCCGCACCAGGTGGCCGTCTTCTGATAGGCGACCCGTTTGCCGAAGATCTCACTAGCGAGCCTGATTCTGTACGGCTCTTCTCCACGCTTGTTGGCTTGCGTGTCGTAAGCCTTGACCCACATCCGATGGTTGGGCGTGACCAGCAAGTCCACCTGCTCAGACTTGATTCGGTACATATCGCCCTCGAAATCGCCGACAAAGCGCTCCGTCGCGGTCTGATATTCGAGGTGTCCGTTATCTGGATTGACAGTCGCAAACGTCTCGGAGCCGTCGATGTCGGGCCATTGCTTCCATCCATCCTCTGTGAGGACCTCCGTATCTGCGTCGTAGCAAAACACGCGGGATACGTTGCGCAACGCAAACGAGTAGCTGGCGTGCTCGAGCACGCTGCCGTGGGCGGAGCGCAGGATGTTGGCGAAGTACTCTCGCTGGTCCGTTCGCACCTTCGTGACGTTCGGGTTCAGGCCAGGCTCCCAGCTGCGGTAGCAGGCGCGGCCCGCGAACTCCACCAGCAGCTCTCCCGCGTTGAGCCCGCCGCCGGGCTCGTCCCGAGAGCCCCCATCGGCGTGGCGCGGAGGCTCGTCGCTCTCCCCCACCTCCTCCAGCCGGCGCTCCAGCCATGACTCCCCGCCCACGCTCGCCAGGTAGCCGCGCATGCCCTCCAGGTCGATCGAGGGACGGGCGATCAGGTGGATCGTGGGAGTGGTCTCGTGCACGGCCTGGCGATGCTAGGCGGTGTCTCGGACGGCGAACCGGCGCCACGGGACTCCTCCACGGCATGCCGCCCACGGGCGTTGGGGGGACATGTCGAGACCTTCGAAAACGATGCCCCGCGCGTGCGCGCGCACGCGCGCGCGGGCCCCCCGTTTTGAAAGCCGAACCTCCGCCGGGTGCCGGGCGTCCGCTTAGACTGCGGCGGCAGTGGGTAGCGAGCAGACGATGACCGAGCCAGACGGCGGCGCGGCCGGGGCGGGCGCGATCGCGCGCGCGCGGGGGCTGTGCAAGCGCTACGGCGAGGGGGAAACGGCGGTGGACGCGCTGGTGGACGTGTCGGTGGCCTTCCCGGCGGGGC
>DATJVV010000113.1:0-3685 GCA_035501635.1 Solirubrobacteraceae bacterium
GTCGTGGGCGGTGGCGAACACCTCCGGCAGCCCCCCCGCCTCGGGCCAGTCGAGCGTGTCGGGAACCGGCATCAGCAGGCGCTCCTGCACGAGGCACAGCTCCGCCTGGGCGCCCCCGCCGACGATCGCCATCACCCGGTCGCCCAGCGCGAAGCCTTCCACGCCCGCGCCGAGGCCGGCCACCTCGCCCGCGAGCTCCATGCCGGGGATGTCCTGGGGCGAGCCGGGGGGCGCCGGGTAGAGGCCGCGGCGCTGCATCATGTCGCCGCCGTTCAGCCCCGCCGCGCGAACCCTCACCAGCACCTCCCCCCTGCCGGGCTCCGGGTCCGGGCGCTCCCGCACGGAGAGCTGCTTGTCCTCGATCACCGCGGCGCGCATCGCGCGGAAAGCCTACTCGCGCTCCAAGAGGGCTACCGACTCGATGTGGTGGGTCTGGGGGAACATGTCCACGGGGCGCACCGTCTTCAGAGTCCAGCCGGCGGCCACCAGCTCGGCGGCGTTGGGCGCGAGGGTGGTGGGGTTGCAGGAGACGTAGACGATGCGCCTGGGCGCCGCCTCCACCACGCGGCGGAGCGCTTTCTTGGAGAGGCCCGCTCGCGGGGGGTCAACCACGAGCACGTCCGGCCGGCCCGCCCGGGCGAGCAGCTCGGGCAGCGCCAGGCGGGCGTCGCCGGCGAAGAAGCGGGCGTTGGCGATGCCGTTGCGCCGGGCCGTGGCGATCGCGTCGGCGACCGCCTGCTCCACCAGCTCGATCCCCCACACCTCTCCCGCCCGGTGGGCGAGGCTCAGGCCGATGGTGCCGATGCCGCAGTAGAGGTCGTACAGCCGCTCCCAGCCCCGCAGGCCCGCGAGCTCGCCCACCACCCCGTAGAGCACCTCGGCCATCTCGGTGTTCGTCTGCAGGAACGCCTGCGGGGAGATCTGAAGCTCCAGGTCCCCGAGGCGCTCGGGCAGCTGGGCCTCGCCCCACACCAGCTCGGTCTCACCGCCGGCGGTGGTCTCGGCGAGGCTCTCCGAGCGGGTCCACAGCACGCCGCTGAGATGCTCGCCGAGGTCCTCGTGCAGCGCCAGCGCCAGCGCCCCCGCCTCGAGCTCGCCGCCCGTGGTGACCAGCCGCACCTGGAGCTTGGGGCCGGTGCGCCGGCCTTCGCGCACAACCAGGTTTCGCAGCCGCGCGCGCTCGTCGCCCGCCGGCCCCGCGCGGCGGCTCTCGCGCTCGCGCGCGCTCAGGCCCTGCCCGCGAGCCCATTCCAGGGCGATGCGCCGGGTCCGGTTGCCGAGCTCGGAGGCCAGCAGGCAGTCCTCGATGCCCACCACCTCCTTCCAGCCCCCGGAGGCGTGAAAGCCGCACACGAGCTCTCCCTCGGGACCGGCGCCGAAGGAGTACTCGAGCTTGTTGCGATAGCGCCACTCCTCAAGCGCCGGCACGATCTCCCGCAGCTCGAACCCCTCCAGGCGCCCGAGCCGGCGCAGGGCGTCCCCCACCTGCTCGCGCTTGACCTCCAGCTGGCGCTCGTAGGGGAGCACCTGCCAGGGCACCCCGGGATGGGCGGCCCGGGGCGGGATGCGCTGCTCGCTGGCACGCAGGATCTCGGTGGCGTAGGCCTTCGCGTAGCTGCCCTTGCGCCGGCTCACCGTGGCCCGCACCCGGTCCCCGGGCACGGCGCCCGCCACGAACACCACGTAGCCCTCCTCGCCGTGTCGCGCCACCCCCTCCCCGCCGAATGCCAGCGAGGCGACCTCCAGCTCGAGCTCGTCGCCGACCGCCGGACGGCTCATGCCACCAGCAGCTCGAGCAGCGCCTTCTGGGCGTGACGGCGGTTCTCGGCCTGCTCCCAGATGCGCTGGCGCTCGCCGTAGAGCACCTCCGGGGTGATCTCCTCGCCGGGATGGGCCGGCAGGTCGTGCATCGCGAAGGCCCCCGGCTCCGCCAGGTCCAGCAGACCGTCGTCCAGCCGGTAGGCCGCCAGCGCCGCCCGGCGCTCCTGCGCGGTGTCCTCGTCGCCCATGCTCACCCACACGTCCGCGTACACCGCCTGGGCGCCCGCCACCGCCTCGCGGGGGTCGCTGTGCAGCGTGAGCCTGCCGCGGGCGTTCGCGAGCACCGGCGAGGGCTCGCGGTCGGTGAGCGTGTACCCCGGCGGCGAGGCCACCGCCACGTCCACGCCCGCGAGCGTGCCCAGCAGGGCCAGCGAGCGGGCCACGTTGTTGCCGTCGCCCACGTAGGCCAGCCGCAGGCCCTCCAGCGAGCCGTGCGCCTCGCGCAGCGTGAGCAGGTCGGCGAGCGCCTGGCAGGGATGGTGAAGCGCCGTGAGCATGTTCACCACCGGCGCCCGACTGTGCCGCGCGAGCTGCGCCAGCATCGCGTCGGGCCCCGTGCGAACGCCCACAGCCGCCACGTGACGGCACAGCACCTCGGCGGTGTCCCGCAGGGGCTCCCCGCGGGAGAGCTGCATCTCGTCGGCGCGCAGCACCACCGGCCAGCCCCCCAGCTCGTGCACGCCCACCTCGAAGGACAGCCGCGTGCGCGTGGAGGGCTTCTGGAAGATCAGCGCCACCGCCCGCCCCGCGAGCGCCCGCGAGGACAGCGGCGCCGCCTTGAGCTCAAGCGCCCGCCCGAGCAGCCCGTCGAGCTCCTCCGCGCTCAGCTCCCCGCCGGTGAGGAAGTGTCTTGGCATGGAGCGGTGAGTGTAGTGTCGCCGCGACATTAGGATGGTGGCGTGAGGAGAGGCTTCGCAACGATTGCCGCCGTGGCGCTCGCGTCCCTCGCGGCGGGGTGCGGCTCGGGCGGGTCCAGCTCGGGCTCCAGCGCCGCGGGCGCCGGCGGGACGTCGAGCACCGCCACCGCCCACACCACCACCCAGGCCGGTTTCCAGCCCGACACCACCCCCAAGTTCGCCTCCCCCGCGCCCTCCCAGCCGGTGCGGAGCGGCCTCGTGCCGATCGCCTACCGCAACATCGCCATCGCCCCCGACACCGTGCGCGTGAAGGTGGGCAGCACGATCAGGTGGACCAACTACGACTCGGTGCTGCACAACGTCACCAGCGAGGGCGGCCCGATGAGGTTCGCCTCTTCCGACTTCGGCGAAAACGGCACCTACGAGCTGAAGGTCGTAAAGCCCGGCGTGATCCACTACGAGTCCACGAACTTCCCCGCCACCATGAACGGGACCATCGAAGTCCTGAAGGGCTGAACGGCCGAGGGGCCGCGCTCAGTCGAAGTGGGCGCGGCCGGCTTCGCCGGTGGACGGGGTGGCGTAGCGGCGCCTGGGGATGCGGCCCGCGAGGCGGGCGGCGCGGCCGGCGCGGACGGCGTCGCGCATGGCGTGAGCCATCAGCACGGGATCTTCGGCGCGGGAGATCGACGAGGCGGCCATCACGGCGTCACAGCCGAGCTCCATCGCGATCGCGGCGTCCGAGGCGGTGCCCACGCCCGCGTCGAGCACCAGCGGCACGTCGACGGCCTCGCGGATGAGGCCGATGTTGTAGGGGTTGCGCACACCCATGCCGCTGCCGATCGGCGAGCCCAGCGGCATCACCGCGGCGCAGCCCACGTCCACGAGGCGGCGGGCGAGCACGGGATCGTCGGTGGTGTAGGGGAGCACCACGAAGCCGTCGTCCACGAGCTCCTCGGCCGCGCGCAGCAGCTCGGGGCCGTCGGGCATCAGGGTGTCCTCGTCGCCGA
>DATJVV010000114.1:0-4131 GCA_035501635.1 Solirubrobacteraceae bacterium
TAGCGTCTCCCAAACGTTTCACCAACCGAGGAGGGCGAAGTGACGAAGTCCGAGCTGGTCGACCTGGTGGCCGACCGAAGCGGCCTCACCAAGAACGACACCGCCCGCGCCATCGACGCCGTCCTGGAAACCGTCGAGGACGCCCTTCGCCGTGGCAGCGAGGTGACCCTGTCCGGTTTCGGCAAGTTTCACGTCGGCGAACGCGGCGCCCGCCAGGGCGTCAACCCCCGCACCGGCGAGCGCATCCAGATCGCCGCCTCCCGCGTGCCCCGCTTCACCGCCGGCAGCGGCCTGAAGAAGGCGGTCAAGGGACGCTGACCGTCCCCGTCCCCGTCCCCGTCCCCGCCCGCACCCCCGCCCCAGCCCGCACCGCCACGCCAGCCCGCTCCGCCGCGCCGTTACCCTTGGGCCCGGTGGCCCCCGCCTCATCCACACACCAGCTGTTTGGAGACGTCCTCGCAGCCGCCGTCGCCGAGCGCCGCTCCCAGATCGTCCTCGGCCTCGACCCCCATCCGGACGCCCTCTGGCCTCAGGCCCAGGAGGGCCTCGCGGGCCTGGACCACGCCAGCCCCCCCGAGCGGGCCGCCGCCGCCGTGACCGCCCACTGCAGGGCCCTCATCGACGCCGCCGCCCCCGCCTGCGTCGCCGTCAAGCCCCAGCTCGCCTGCTTCGAGCGCCTCGCCGCCCCCGGCCGCGTCGCCCTCGCGCAGGTCATCGCCCACGCCCGCGCCGCCGGCCTGCTCGTGATCGCCGACGCCAAGCGCGGCGACATCGACGTCACCGCCCAGGCCTACGCCCAATCCCTCTTCGACGGTCTCTCCACCCCCTACGGCCTCGTTCCCGGCCTCGCCGCCCACGCCGCCACCGTCAACCCCCTCATGGGCGCCGACACCATCGCCCCCTTCGTCCACGCCGCCCGCCCCCGCGCCGCCGGCCTGTTCGTCCTCGTCCGCACCTCCAACCCCGGCGCCGCCCACCTGCAGGAGCTGATCCTCGCCGACGGCTCCCCCGTGTGGCAGCGCCTCGCCGCCATCGTCCACGAGCTCGGCCGTGACGCGGTGGGGGAGAGCGGCCTCAGCGACGTCGGCGCCGTCGTCGGCGCCACCGCCCCCGCCGTCCTGGCCAGCGCCCGCGAGATCATGCCCCATGCCGTCTTCCTCCTCCCCGGCGTCGGCGCCCAGGGCGGCCGTGTCGAGGACCTCGCTCCCGCCTTCGCCCCCGGCCCCGCCGCCGGTCTCGTGAGCGCCTCCCGCTCCATCGCCCGAGCCCACGAGCACATCAATCTCTCCCCCGCCTCCGCCGCCCGCGAGGAGGCCGAGCGCCTGCGCGCCCTCGCCTGGTCCCTCGTGGCGTGAATCCCGCCACCCGCGGCGTACACTGATCGGCGGATGATCATCACGGTCACCCTCAACGCCGCCATCGACAAGTCCCTGTCGGTGCCAAACTTCCGCATCGGCCGCCGCCACCGCACCGTCGCCCAGCGCACCATGGCCGGCGGCAAGGGCGTGAACATCGCCCGCACCCTCAAGGCCCTCGGCCTGCCCGTCATCGCCACCGGCTTCGCCGGCGGCGCCACCGGCACCCACATCGTCGAGCAGCTCACCGAGGAGTCCATCCTCAGCGACTTCGTCCGCATCCGCGAGGAGTCCCGCACCAACACCTCCGTCCTGGACCCCACCACGGGAGAGCAGACCGAGATCAACGAACGCGGCCCCGCCGTCTCCGACCGCGAGCTCGAGCTCTTCCGCGACAAGCTCCTCTACCTCGCCCGCGGCGCCGCCATCGTCGTCTTCGCCGGCTCCCTGCCCCCCGAAGTCGATCCCGAGCTCTACGCCTCCCTCATCCACGACCTCCACCGCATGGACATCACCACAGTCGTCGACACCGATGGCGAGCCCCTCCGCCACGCCGTCCGCGCCGAGCCCCACGTGGTCTCCCCCAACGTCCTCGAGGCCGAGGAGCTCGTGGGACACGAGTTCGCCGGCGAGCACGAGCGCGCCCTCGCCGTCTCCGAGATCGCCGACCTCGGCCCCCGCGAGGCCATCATGACCCTCCCCGACGGCTGCCTCGCCCAGGTCCTCCTCGACGGCCGCCCCGCACTGCGCCGCGTCCGCATCCCCCCCCGCGAGCCCGTCGCCACCCGCGGCTCCGGCGACGCCTTCCTCGCCGGCTTCGTCGCCGCCCGCTACGAAGGCCGCGCTCCGGACCACTGCCTGCGCTTCGCCGTCGCCTGCGGCGCCGAGTCCACCGCCCGCATGGGCGCCGGCCTCATCGACCCCCGCGAGGCTCGCCGTCTGCTCGGCGACATCGAGCTCACCGACATCCAGCCCCTCGCCTCTGAGGTAACCTGAACCGCTTGAAGATCCGGAATTTCATTCTGGCGGGCGTTGCCGCGCTCGCGCTCCCCGCCATCTCCGGATGCGGCGAAGGCTCAGGCGTCACCACCGCCAAGAGCCAATCCTCCTCCTTCGCCAAGATCCTCGAAACCGCCAAGGCCCACCACCACCACGCCGCAACCACCCCAACCACCCCCACGACGCCAAGCACCCCCACGACCGCCACCGGCTCCACCACTCCCGCGCCCGCCACCACCCCCCGGCACACCGCCACCGCACCCCCAGCCGCCGGCGGCTTCAACTCCATCGCCCTCACCAGCTCCGCCTTCCAGCCCGGCGGCCCCATCCCCGCCCGCTACACCTGCGACGGCCAGAGCCTCTCACCGCCCCTTGCATGGCACGGTGTGCCCCCAGGCGCCGCCCAGCTGTTCCTGCTCGTCGCCGACATCGGCGGTGGCGCCAGCGCCGCCCTGCAATGGTCCCTCGCCATGCCCCCCAACACCACCGAAATCCCCGCCGGCTCCCTTCCCCCCGGCACCATCGTCGGCGCCAACAGCCTCGGCAAGGCCTCCTGGGGCGCCATCTGCGGTCAGAAGGCCATCCTCCAGCACATCACCTTCATCCTCTACGCCCTCCGTCACAAGCTCAACCTGCGCCCCGGCTTTGACCCCTCCGCCCTCCGCACCACCCTCAAGGGCGCCCTCGCCAGCGGCTTCACCGTCGCCACCTACCAGCGCTGATCCCTACCCTCCCGCCACGTCCCGCCGCAGGAACACCAGGTACCCCGCCACCAGCGCCGGCACCCCGTAGAGCGCGCTCACCCACGCCGAGTGCCCGATCGGCGCCCAGTAGGTCGGCGTCCGCAGCAGCCCCTGCCAGCTCTGGAACTGCTCCGTCAGCAGGTAAGGCCTGACCCCTTCGATCCCTGGGATCCCCGACACGATGTACATCAGGATCACCACACCCACCGTCCCCACCACCGACGCCGCGCTGTTTCGCGTCGCCGTCGACAGCAACACCCCGATCGCCGTCACCCCGAACAGCGGCATCAGGTAGCACGCGTTCGCCACCAACACCAGCCCCAGTCCTTCCGGCGCCGCCACCACCGACCCCGAGAACGTGATCACCGCGTTGAACCCCCACGCCGCCACCCCCGCCACCGTCGCCACCCCCGCCGACACGAACACCGCCACCGCCGCGTATGTCAGCGCCGTCAGCGTCTTCGCCGCGAACACCTGCCCCCTGTCCACCGACCGCGTCAGGATCGTCTTCAGCGTCCCGTTCCCGTCCTCGTTCGCCACCACGTCCCCCGCCACAAGCGCCGCGATCAGCGGCAGCATGAACGCCGCCAGGAACAGCAGCATCAACACAGGCGTCGCCAGCCCCGACTGGGTGATGTGCGACGCGAAGATGTTCCCCCGCTCGTGCCCCCGGCCTCCCCGCGCCAGCTGCACCCCCACGAAGATCAACGGCAGCGCCACCGCCAACCCCAGCCCCAGGTAGGTGCGCTTCTGGGCAATCAGCTTGCGCAGCTCCCACCGCCACACCGTCAACGTGGACGGACGTCTCCCGCGGCGCTCCCGGGTGCCCGACGCCAGCGCCCGCGCCTCCTGCACCGTGCTCATCCTCCGCCCTCCTGCCCCGACAGCACCCTCGCGGACCGCTCGCCTTCGCCGTCCCCGAGCGCCGCCTGGCCGTTCCCCGGTGTGCCCTTCCCCTCCGTGAGCCGGAAGAAGAGATCCTCCAGCGTCGCCAGCTCCGCCGTCAGCGAGAGAATGCCCACCCCCGCCGACAC
>DATJVV010000115.1:0-2429 GCA_035501635.1 Solirubrobacteraceae bacterium
TTCAGGCTTGTCTATCTTGTTTATCGCGACGATAATGGGCACTTTCGCCGCTTTCGAGTGGTTAATGGCTTCCAATGTCTGGGGACGCACGCCGTCTTCCGCCGCCACTACCAGGACGACTATGTCCGTCACCTGTGCACCCCTCGCCCTCATCGCCGTAAAGGCCTCATGGCCCGGGGTGTCCAGGAAGACCACTTTCCGGTGGTCCACATTTACCTCGTACGCCCCGATGTGCTGGGTGATGCCCCCCGCCTCCCCGGCCGCCACCTCGGTCTCGCGGATGGCGTCCAGCAGGGAGGTCTTACCGTGGTCCACGTGTCCCATGATGGTCACCACGGGGGGCCGTTCGATCAGGTCCTCCTCGGCGTCCTCGTAGGTGGGCTTTACCTCCACGTCGTCGGCGGCGTGCACGATCTCGATCTGCTTGTCGAACTCGTCGGCCAGGACCTGGATGGCGTCGTCGGAGAGAGTCTGCGTGAGGGTGGCCATCTCGCCGAGGGCCATCAGCTTCTTGATCACCTCCGGCACCGGCGTGCCCAGGTACTCCGCCACGTCCTTCACGGTGGAGCCCGAGTTCACCCGGACCAGATCGGTGGCCTCCATCGCGGCGGTGTCGATCGGGGCGATGGTGTCCTCGTAGGTGCCCCGCCTGCGCCTGCCTCGCCGGGGACGCCGCTGGGGCTGGTTGGCGGGGCCGGTCTGCTGGCGGCGGGAGGCCTGCGAGTCGATCACCACGCGACGCCGCCCGCCGCTGGCGCCTCCCGGAGTGCGCTCGCCCGTGCGAGAGTCCCGCGTGGGGCGCGCCGCGGGCCGGCCGGCGGACGCGGATGGCGGGACCTGCGCGGGTGGTGTGGCCTGCGGGGATGGTGTGGCCCGCGGGGGTTGCGAAGCTTGCGGCTGGGCCGGAGCGCCGGCCTGGGGCTGTCGTGGCTCCTGGACTGCCTTCGCGGATGCGGCTGGCTTCCCGGGCCCGGCTGGCCGCGCGGGCGGGGCGGTGTGCGCGGGCGGGGCGATGTGCGCGGGCGGGGCGGGCTTGGCGGATGCGGGGGACGCGTCGGCGGAGGCGCCGTTGCGCAGGGCGGCGAGGGCCACCGACTCCTCCACGGAGGAGGACGCCGTCTTCACGTCCACGCCGGCGGACCGCAGCTTCTCCAGGACCTCCTTGCTCGGAAGGTCCTGTTCCCTGGCGATCTCGTGAACGCGCTTCTTGGTCATACGATCATCGATTCTACGGGCCGTCCGGCAGCTCCACCTGGGGCTCCCGGGCGGGCGGGTCGGTCTCGGCGTCGTGCAGCACAGCCGTGGCCTCCGCGGGCTCCTCGACGCGCTCGCGGCCTTCCAGCGGCTGCTCCTCGGCGAGCGGGCCCTCGGCGTCCGCGGCGACGCCGTCGGGGGCGGTCTCCTGAGCCTGGTCGGCGCCGGGGTTGAGGTCGGCGAGCCGATCGGAGTCGATGCTCGCGAGCGCCTGGTGGGTCTCCAGGCCGCAGTAGCGGGAGCCCTGCAGGGACGCGTTGGGGCAGCGGCGGCCGTTGGAGAGGACGGCGGCGCAGCGGCCGCCGAGATCCTCCTCCTCGTAGGCGTGCTCGGCCTCCTCGGCGGCGAACTCGGTCTCCGAGCGGATGTCCACGCGCCAGCCGGTGAGGCGGGCGGCGAGGCGGGCGTTCTGGCCTTCGCGGCCGATCGCCAGGGAGAGCTGGTCGTCTGGGACGATGACGGTGGCCTGCTTGTTCTCGTCGTCCACCAGCACCTCCCGCACGCGGGCGGGGGAGAGGGCCTTTGCGACGAAGCGGGCGGGCTCGTCGTTGTGGGGGATGATGTCGATCTTCTCGCCGCGCAGCTCGGAGACCACCATGCGCACGCGCGAGCCGCGCGGGCCCACGCAGGCGCCCACCGGATCCACGCCGTCGGTGTGGGAGACCACGGCGATCTTCGAGCGATAGCCGGGCTCGCGCGCCACGTTGGCGATTTCCACCAGGCCGTCGGCGATCTCGGGGACCTCGAGCTCGAAGAGCTTCTTGATCAGCTCGGGATCGCGGCGGGAGACGATGATGGAGGGTCCCTTGGTGGAGGGCGAGACCTCCTTGATGACCGCCTTGATGCGCTGGGAGTGGTCGTAGCGCTCGCCGTCCACCTGCTCGGACTTGGGCAGCAGGGCCTCCACGCGTTCGCGCAGCTGCACGAGGGTGTAGCGGGAGTCCGACTGTTGCACGATGCCGGTGATCAGCTCCCCCACCCGGTCGCGGTACTCCTCGTACATCATGTCCCGCTCGGCCTCCCTGATGCGCTGCAGGATCACCTGCTTGGCGGTCTGGGCGGCGATGCGGCCGAAGTCGTCGGGGGTGACGTCGCGCTCGTCGATCTGGTCGCGGTATTCGGCGAACTTGGCGGGGTCGATTTCCGGTTCCTCGGGTTCGCGCATCTCCCCCGTC
>DATJVV010000116.1:0-2378 GCA_035501635.1 Solirubrobacteraceae bacterium
CCTTGAGGAGGCAGATCCCCTCCGCCACCAGGGCGGCATAATTCAAGAGATCCGCGAGCCCTTTCGGCGCCGCGCGCGTAAGCATCAGTCCGTCACCGAGGGGAAAACGTAGGCGGGCGGCGCCTGGACCGCCGCCTGCGCCGGATAGCAATCCTGGTACCGGATGTGCCGGAGGTAGATCCGGCTGAGCTGCGGCTCCTGCTTCGCGGCGCGCCGGAGTCCCCAGTGGCCGACCGTGGCGAGCAGGCCCGCCACGGACAGGCTCGCCCAGTGGTACCCGACGCCGAAGAGCAGCGCCGCGATGATGGTCCCGTTCGCCAGCACGAGTTCCCGCTCGGCGCCCGCGAGGAGCAAGGGGCGCGTGAGCGAGGGATGGATAGGCGTGCGCCGCGGCCCCTCCATCAGAAGGTCGCTCCCGCCCAGCCGACGGCGGTCATGAAGCTCAGCGCGGCGAGCGCAAGCGCGCCCCCGAAGGCTACGCCGAAGAGACGCCGCGCCCCCGCCCCGTGCTCGGTGAAGGCGAAGACGAGCCCCGTGGTGATCACCGCGGCGGTGATCAGGATGTGGGCCACCGTGCCGCTCATGCTGTTCAGGATGGTCTGGAGCGGGGTATCCCACGGCATGGCGGGGCCGGACGTGGCCGCGCCGGCCGGGGCGCCGAGGGCAAGCACACTGCCGATCGCCAGGGGAAGTGAGGAGCCGATGAACGGAAACCATGGCCGCATGGAGCACCTCCTAGTGGACACTGGTCATGGGCGACAGCACGTAGCTGCCAGTCCCCGGATCGTAGCCGGTGACGGCGGCGAGCTCCTGCACGCGGCGCCCTTCCGGCGTGCGGGCGATGAAGAGGACGAGGTCGATCGCCTCGGCCACGAGGTGCGGCTGGGGCGGGACCCCGGCCTCCTGGATCAGGCTGTCGAGGCGCAACAGGGCCGCCAGGGCGCTGTTCGCGTGGATGGTGGTCACCCCGCCCGGGTGCCCCGTGTTCCAGGCCTTGAGCAGGGCCAGGGCCTCGCCGCCCCGCACCTCGCCGATGATGATCCGGTCGGGGCGGAGCCGCATCGTCACCCGGGTCAGGCGGGTGAGATCCGCCACATCCCCGGTGTGTAGCTGCACCGCGTTGCGGGCGCTGCACTGCAGTTCGCGGGTGTCCTCGAGGATCACGATGCGCTGGGCGGGATCCCCGAGGTGCACCATCTCGGCGATCAGGGCATTGGCGAGCGTGGTCTTGCCGGAGGTCGTGCCCCCCGCGATCACCAGGTTCTGGCGCTCGCGGACGGCCGTGCGGAGCGCGTCCGCCTGCGCGGGGTTGAGGATCTCCGCCCGGACGTAATCCTCCAGGGTATACAGAGCGCTCGGCCGCTTGCGGATCACGAACACGGGCGCGGTGGAGACCGGGGGGAGCAGACCCTCGAAGCGGTTGCCATCGAGGGGCAGCTCCCCCTCCACGATGGGAGCGGCGGCATTGACCACCGTCCCCAGCATCGCCGCCACGGTCCCGATCAGGTTCTCCGCCTGCATCGCGGATATCTGCTTTCCCGTGTCCCGCATCCCCGCCCGCTGCGACTCGACCCAGAGGCAGCCATCCGGGTTGAGCATGACCTCGGTGATGTCGGGATCCTCCAGGGCCGCCAGGACGGCCGGACCGAGTTCGCGGCGGAGCTTCTCGTGCAGGCGGCGCTGTTGTTCCTGGTGCAGCACCAGCATCAGCGCCCTCGCTTCCCCGGCCCAGCCGGGCGGTCGGGCCTGCAGCCATCCGTCACCCGTGTGCTCCCTCGCATGTCAGCCCTCCGCACTCCGTTCCCCTGGCGCGCTGCTCGCTTCGATGTCGCCGTTGCCGCCCCCGGCCTGGATCGGCTGGTCCACGGCCCGGCGCCATTTCTGGTACCGGGGCTTGGCCGTGGTGACGGCCTGGTCCTTCCGGTCCGGCGGGATTTCCGGGGTGTGGATGAGGTAGAGCATGGTCAGGCGGTCGAGCATGCGCTCGATGCGATGGAGCCCCTCGTGGAGCCCGGCGGTCCGCTCCGCGTGGGCCCCCAGGGTCGCCGCCAGCCGCTCCTCGGTGCGAGCGAGGAGCGTATGGATGAGTCCCTGGTGCGGCTCGCCCAGCTCCCCAGGGGCCTCGAGCGCGCCCGCCATCTCGGCCCGGAGCGCCAGGTACTCTCGCAGGCAGTCGGCCACGCACTTACTGAGCGAAGCGCCCCTCGCGGCCGCCTCTTGCTGGAGGCGGCGGTAGTCCGCCAAGGGCAGATAGCTATAGATCGCGTGTCGCAGCCGCGTCATGGCACCCTCTCATGCGCCGCCGGGTCGGTCATGTGCGCTCCCCTCAGGCCAGCTCTCGATCGGGGTCGCCCCCAGCCGGCGCCGACGCCCCGGCC
>DATJVV010000117.1:0-3973 GCA_035501635.1 Solirubrobacteraceae bacterium
AGGTCGACGGGGCCGCGCGCAGGGCCAACCAGGAACGTCTGCGCGAGCTCGCGGCGCGCCACGGGGAGCAGGTGCGGCTGATCTGTTCGCACGACCCGCACACGCTCGGCTGAGGCGATGCCGCGCGACGCGCCGCTGAGGCTGACGGCGACGCTGCTGCCCGGCGCGGAGGACCTGCTGGTGAGCCACGCGCGGGAGCTGCCCCAGCGCGACGAGCTGTGCGGGGCCTTCTGCGGGGCCCTGGCGCTGGGCGCGGCGGGCGTGCGGGGGCCCGACGGCGAGTCCCTCGACCAGGACGCGGTGGCGCTGGCGGCGGGCAGCGTGATCAGCGAGCGGCCCGCGGCGCACACCCTGCCGCAGGGGGAAGCGGGCCGCCGGGACTACCGCCTGAGGCTGCCCACCGTCGCCGACCCGGCCGTGTCGGGGACCACCGCGGCGGGGCTGGTGCGGGCGCTCGAGGAGCTCGGGGGCGGGCGGGTGGCGGCGATACCGCTGGCGGGCCCGTGGCGCGGGGAGACGCTGAGCGGGCTGTTCGCGCTGGCGTGCGCGGCGAGCGGCCCGGTGGCGCTGCTGGCGAACATCGCCACCCGCCACCTGTGGGGCGCGCGGGCGCACCCCGACCAGCTGCTGAGCTACCTGCTCGCGGGGGAGCCGGTGATCGCCGGAGGTCCGCCGGCGGACTGGGACGTGGGGCACTTCGTGTGCATCGTGGGCCAGGTGGCGGGGCCGGGCGGGGAGCTCTACCTGATCGCCGACACCTACCCGGCGCTGGGGCACGGGGGCGTTCACCTGCAGCCGCGCGAGCTGCTGGCGCTGGCGCTGGAGCGCCCGGAGATGGCCGCGGGCGGGATCGTGGCGCTGGTGGCGAGCGCCGACGCCGAGACCTTCCGAGACGGCGCCGAGGAGCTGGGGCTGGCGCTCGAGAGCTGGGACAACGGCAGCGTGGCGGCGGAGTCGCCGGCATGAGCGCGGCGGAGCTGGCGGCGCTGGTGTGCTGCGATCTGGGGGGCATCGTGCGGGGCCGCTCCCTGTTCGCCTCCGAGCTCGGGCGAAAGCTCGACGTGGGCGTGAGCTGGGTGCCGGCCAACCACTCGCTGACGCCCACCGGCGGGCTGGCCGAGCCCAACCCGTTCGGGCCGCTCGGGGACCTGCGGCTGCTGCCCGACCGCACCACGCGTGTGCGGCTGAAGGCCCAGGGCCCGGACAGCGCGTTGGAGCTGATGCTGTGCGACATCGTGCAGACCGACGGCACGCCCTGGGAGTGCTGCCCGCGGCGCTTCCTGCGCGAGGCGCTGGAGCTGCTGGGCGGAGCGGGGATCCGGGTGATGGCGAGCTTCGAGCACGAGTTCCAGCTGCTTGCCCCCGACGCGCCGGCGCTGCCCTTCTCGCTGGAGGCCCAGCGGCGGGCCGAACCGTTCGCGGCCGAGGCGATGGGGGCGCTGGTGGAGGCGGGCGTGCAGCCGGAACGATTCTTCGCCGAGTACGCGCCCCACCAGTTCGAGGTGCCCGTGGCGCCGGCGCCCGGGATGGCGGGGGCCGATCGCAGCGTGGTGCTCAAGGAGGTGGTGCGGGAGATCGCCCGCCGGCGGGGGCTGCGGGTGAGCTTCGCGCCGCTGCTTGACCCGGACACGGCGGGCAACGGGGTGCACATCCACGTCAGCCTGCTCGACGACGCCGACCAGCCGCTGCTCCACGACCCCTCGCGGCCAGGGCGCCTGAGCGAGCTGGGCGGGCGCTTCGCCGCGGGGATCCTGCGCCACGCGGGCGCGCTCAGCGCGCTCACGGCGCCGAGCCCCGCCTCGGCCGCGCGCCTGCAGCCCCACCGCTGGAGCGCGGGGGCGGTGTGCCTGGGGCTGCGCAACCGCGAGACGCTGCTGCGGATCCCGCCGCTGGTGACCCTCGGGGGCACCGAGCCCGGGGGGCAGATGCACCTCGAGTACCGCGGGGCGGACGCCGCCGCCAACCCCTATCTGGCGCTGGGCGCGATCCTGCGGGCGGGCCTCGCGGGGATCGACGAGCGGCTGCCCGCGCCGGAGATCCTGGAGCGCGATCCCGCGAGCCTCGACGAGACGGAGGCCCGGCGCTTCGGCGTGGGGGCCTGGCCGGCGACGCTCGAGGACTCGCTGGCGGCGCTCGCCGGGGACGAGACGGCGAGGGGATGGCTGGACCCGCTGCTCTACGACGCCTACACCGGGGTCAAGCGCGCCGAGATCGAGGCCACCGCCGGCCTGGACGCGGGCGAGGTGTGCCGGCGCTATGGCGAGATCTACTGAGGGCGAGGCGCTGCTGAGGCGGCTGCTCGCGGCGATCGAGCCGCGGCTGCCGGCGGCGATCGAGCTGCGCCGGCGCCTGCACGAGCACCCCGAGCTGGCGCACGAGGAGCAGTGGACGGCCGCGACGATCGCGGAGGAGCTGCCGGTGGCGAGCGTGGCCGCCGCGGGCACCGGGCGGATCGCGCGCGTGGGCCCGGACGCGGGGCCGGCGGTCGCGGTGCGGGCGGAGCTTGACGGGCTGCCGGTGGCGGAGCGCACGGGGGCGACGTTCGCGGCGGCGGGCGAGAGGATGCACGCGTGCGGCCACGACGTGCACATGGCGGCGCTGGTGGCGCTCGCGGGGGCCGCGCACGCGCTCGGCGACGAGCTGCCGGTGGGGCTGCTGGCGGTGTTCCAGCCCAGCGAGGAGGCATACCCCTCGGGCGCTCTGCAGCTTGCGCGGGGCGAGCTCGCGCGGCTCGCGCCGGCGGTGGTGGTGGGGGCGCACGTGCATCCCGAGCTCGCCTGGGGGGAGGTGGCGTTGGACCCGGGGGCGGTGAACGCCTCCAGCGACTCGGTGGAGATCGTGTTCGAAGGCGAGCCCAGTCACGGCGCCTACCCTCATCGGGGCCGGGACCCGGTGCTGGCATTGGCCCAGGCGGTGGTGGCGCTGCACGCGCAGGCGCACCGGCGGATCGACCCGCTGCGCGGAGCGGTGGTGAACGTGGGTGTGCTGGAGGCGGGGAGCTTCGAGAACGTGGTCCCCACGCGCGCCCGCGCCCGGGCCTCCCTGCGGGCGCTGGAGCCCGAGGACCGGCGGACGCTGCGGGAGCTCGTGGGCGAGGTGGTGGCAGGGGTGGCCGCGGCGCACGGGTGCAGGGGCGGCGTGGAGCTGATCGAGGGGGAGCCGGCGCTCGTCAACGACCCCGACCTCGCGAGCGCCGGGCGGCGGCTGCTGCGGGAGGCTGGCCTCTCTCCCGCTTCCGTGCCCTGGCGCTCGTGCGGCTCGGACGACTTCGCCTTCTTCGGCGAGCTCGCGCCGCTGGCGATGGCCTTCGTGGGCCTGCACGGCTCCGAGGGCTTCACGCCCCGCCCGCTGCACCACCCCGAGCTGCTCGTGCCCGACGCCGCCGTGGGCGCGGTGGCCCGCACGCTGGCGGCCCTCTACGTGGCGGCGCTGATCTCGTGAGAGGGTCGGGCCGTGGATGGCAGACGTCGAACGCGAGCGCAGGCGTACCGGTGGTACGTCGAGCATCGCGGGTGACGTCTGACGCCGCGGAGCGGCCCTCTCACTCCCACTCCATCATCGACGGCGGCTTCTGGGTGATATCGAGAAACAGGCAGTCGATGTCGGTCTCGGCGACGATGCGGGCGGAGATGAGCTCCAGCAGGTCGGGCTCGAGCTTGGCCCAGTCGGCGGTCATGGCGTCGCGGCTGGTGAGCAGGCGCAGGAAGGCGAGGCGGTCGAGCTCGCCCACGCGGGCGCCGCTGGTGAGGTCCCACACGACGCGGTTCACGCGGGGCACCTCGTTGGTGAGGCGCGAGCTGAGGTTCTCCAGGAAGGGGTAGGGCACGGGAGCCCAGCGGCCGTCACGGGCGATGGAGACCACCACGGGGGACTCGTAGCTGCGGGCGTCGCCCTTGATGCCCACCGACTTCAGCGGCAGGATCAGGCACTCGGCGCGATCGTGCTCGATGGCGTGGGCGGCGAGCTCCTGATC
>DATJVV010000118.1:0-6351 GCA_035501635.1 Solirubrobacteraceae bacterium
GGCGATCAACATCCACCACTCTTTCCTGCCTGCCTTCGCGGGCGCCAACCCCTACCGGCGGGCGCGGGAGCGGGGCGTGAAGCTGATCGGGGCCACCGCCCACTACGTGACCGCTGAGCTCGACGAGGGGCCCATCATCGACCAGGACGTGGAGCGAGTGGACCACCGCCTGAGCGTGGCGGAGCTCGAGCGGGTGGGCCGGGACATCGAGCGCACGGTGCTCGCCCGCGCCGTGGCGTTGCACCTGGACGACCGCGTGATCGTGGACGGCCGGCGCACGGTGGTGTTCTGAGGACTTCCCGCGTACCGGCCGCGGCGCGGCCTCGGCTAGAATCGGGCGCCCGTCGCCGCGGGCCCCGCCATGGGACCCACCGGCGCCTATGCGGGCCGTTAGCTCAATTGGCAGAGCAGGGGCCTCTTAAGCCCAAGGTTGCAGGTTCGATTCCTGCACGGCCCATACGTACGTCGTTCTCTGGCATCCCACCACCGCTCTGAAGGTGCTGTTCGACGAGTCTCAGGGGACGGCCATCGTCCTTCAGTACTTCAACACGAAGCGCCGTTGCCTGCCGCGAGGGTCGCCCGGCCGGCGTCGGTCCAGATGGTCTGCTCCCGGCCGGGGCCCACGCCCACGAGGGCCACGGGGGCGCCGGTGTGCTCGGCGATGAAGTCCAGGTAGTCGCGGGCGGCCTGGGGGAGGTCTGAGATGGTACGGCACTCCCCGAGGTCCTCCTGCCAGCCGGGCAGCTCGGTGAGCTGGGCGGTGGTGTGGTGAAGGACGGTCTGGTGGTAGGGGAAGTCCTCGAACTCCGCTCCCTCGGCGCCGCGGTAGCTGGTGCATACCTGGATCTTCTGAAAGCCCGAGAGCACGTCCAGCTTGGTGACGGCCAGGGCGGTGATGGTGTTCAGGCGGGCGGCGTAGCGCAGGGCCACCAGATCCAGCCAGCCGGCCCGGCGGGGACGGCCGGTGGTGGTGCCGAACTCGCCGCCCCGCTGGCGGATGGTCTCGCCGGTGTGGTCGTGGAGCTCGCTGGGGAAGGGTCCGGCGCCCACGCGGGTGGTGTAGGCCTTGGAGATGCCCCAGATCTCGTCGATGTTCCGGGGGCCCACGCCGGTGCCCACGCAGGCGGCGCCGGAGAGGGGGTTGGAGGAGGTGACGAAGGGGTAGGTGCCGTGGTCGATGTCCAGCATGGCTCCCTGGGCGCCCTCGAAGATCACCCGCTGGCCGTCGTCGAGCAGGTCCCACATGAGCTTGGCGGTGTCCGCGATGTGCTGCTCCAGGCGGTGGCCGTAGGTGAGGTATTCCTCGGTCATCGCCCGCAGGTCCAGGGAGGGGTCCTTTTCGAAGGGCCGCAGGGACAGGCGCTTGGGCTCCATGGCGGCAACGATCTTCTTCTTGAGGATCTTCTCGTCCAGCAGGTCCTGCACGCGGATGCCCAGGCGGGCGGCCTTGTCGGCGTAGCAGGGTCCGATGCCACGGCGGGTGGTGCCGATCTGCTGGCTGCCGAGCTTGGTCTCCCCGGCGGAGTCCAGAAGGAGGTGGTAGGGCATGATGAGGTGGGCGTTCGCGGAGATGCGCAGGCCGCTCACGTCCACCCGGCGGGCTCGCAGGGCGTCGAGCTCCTCGATGAGCACCTTCGGGTCGATCACCACCCCGTTGCCGATCACGCAGCGCTTGCCCGCGTAGAGGATGCCCGATGGGATCAGGTGGAGCTTCCACTCCACGCCGTCTCTCACGATGGTGTGGCCCGCGTTGTTGCCTCCCTGGAAGCGCACCACCGCGTCGGCCTGCTCGGCGAGCAGGTCCGTGACCTTCCCCTTCCCCTCGTCGCCCCATTGGGCGCCCACGATCACGATTCCTGGCATTTCCGCTGTTGGAGTGTAGGGGTGTGGGCCTTGCGCGTGGGGCCGTGGCTCGCCGGATGGTGGGCTGAGCGCTCAGGCGGCGGCCTGGGAGTGGGCGGGCGGCGGGGTGGGGAGCTCCCGGCGGCGGTCCTCCCCGAACAGGGGCAGGGGGTCGCCGCACATCTCCACCAGCCGGGACACCGTGCGCTGGCCGATCTGTTGCGCCAGCAAGCCCGGCTCGAGGTTGGTGGTGATGAGGATCGAGCGTTCTTCCTCGTAACGGGTGTTGATGATCGAGTAGAGCTGCTCGAGCACCCAGTCGGTGCGGTTCTCGGCGCCCACGTCATCGAGGTGCAGGAGGTCCACGGCGGTGAGCTCGTCGATGAAGCCCACCAGCCCGCCCTCGCTGTCGATGGACTCTCGCAGCAGGTTCAGCAGGCGGGGCAGGGAGTAGATGGCGGTGGAGCGGCCGGCGTCGAGGGCGGCTTTGGAGACGAGCATCGCCAGCATGGTCTTGCCGGTGCCGATGTCCCCCATGATCCACAGTCCGCGGCCGGCGTGCAGGTTCTGCTCGATGCGGCCCACGTACCGGCTCACCACCGCGATCTGCTCGGGGAAGGCCACCAGGTCGGTGCCGGTGAGCTGCTCGAAGGACACCTCCCGGTAACGCCTGGGGATGCGGGCCTCCAGGCGTCGGGCGCGCACGGAGGCGATGCGGCTGGGTCGGCAGCGGCAGTCCGAGGCGGTGTTGGTGGCCTCGTCCATCAGGAAGCCGCTGCCGTCGCAGAGGCCGTAGGGGCAGGGAACGCTCACGGGCGGCTCATCCCTCGAAGCGCTGGCCGGCGTAGTTGGCGAACTTGGGGTACTCCTTCTGGAAGGTGAGCGTCACTTTGCCCACCGCTCCGTTGCGATGCTTGGCGATCAGCAGGTCCGCCTCGCCGGGGCGTTGGGATTCTTCGTCGTAGTACTCGTCCCGGTAGATGAACATCACCAGGTCGGAGTCCTGCTCGAGGTTGCCGCTCTCGCGCAGGTCCGAGAGCTGGGGTTTCTTGTCGGGCCGCTGCTCCACCGCGCGGCTGAGCTGGGAGAGGGCGATCACGGGCACGCCCAGCTCCCGGGCGAGGATCTTCAGCCCCCGGCTGAGCTCTCCCACGGCGGTCACCCGGCTGTCGTAGCGGCTGTCGGTGCGCATCAGCTGCAGGTAGTCCACGATGATCAGCCCCAGGCCCCCCTCGCACTGGCTGTGCAGCCGCCTTGCCTTGGCTCGGATCTCCAGCATGCCCACGTCGCTGGAGTCGTCCACCCACAGGGGCGCCGCGGCCAGGCGCTGGGAGACGTCGAGGATCTTCGGCCACCGTTTCTCGGACACCCTGCCCTTGCGCAGCTCCTCCCCCTTGATGCGCGCCTGGGAGGCCACGAACCTTTGGGCGAGCTCCGCCTCGGCCATCTCCAGGCTGAACAGGGCCACCGGCCGCGGCCGCTTGGAATCCAGGGCGGCGTTCTCGGCGATGTTGCACACCAGGGCGCTCTTGCCCATGGCGGGACGGGCGGCGATGATGATGAGGTTACCCGGCTGAAAGCCCCCCGTGAGCTCGTCCAGGTCCTTGAACCCGGAGGGGGTGCCGGTGAGGGCGGTGCCTTCGATGGACAGCCGGTGGAGCTTGTCGAGCTCCTCGTGCAGGATGTCCTCGATCGCCCGGAAGTCCTGCTGGCGATCGTCCCGGGCCACCTCCAGCATCGCCTTCTCCGCCTGCTCCACCAGCTCTCGGGGGGCCGCGTCATGGCCGGCCACACTCTCCTGGATCTCGTAGGTGCTCTGGAGCAGCCGCCGCAGCAGGGCGTTCTCGCGCACGATCTGGGCGTACCGCCGGGCGTGTCCCGCCGCGGGCACCACACCAGTGAGCTCGTCCACCGCCGCCTGTCCCCCCACCTCCTCGAGCTTGCCCCGCGCGCGCAGCCGATCGGTCACCGTGAGCACGTCCACGGGCTCCGATTCCTGGTAGAGCGCCAGCATGGCCGCGTAGATGGCGCCGTGCTTCTCCCGGTAGAAGTCCTCCGGGCGCAGACCCTCTTCGATCACCAGCGCGTAGAGGGCCCGATCGGAGAGCAGGATGGCGCCCAGCACCGACTGCTCCGCCTCGAGGTTGTGGGGCGGCGCGATGGGCCCGGCGGGGGTGCCATTGCGAGTGCCGTTGGGGGCTGCGGCGAGGGTGCTCATGGACGGATCGCGCGAGTGTAGATGCGCCCGATCGGCTCCTCCCGGGGCCTTCCCGCTATCTCCGTGCGAATCCCGTCTCCTCACGAACACATGTTCGCAGGCCCGCCGGAGCGATCAGCCGAAGACCGCTACTTCGCCACCACCATTGTCTTGACGGTGGCGGTGACGCCGGGCACGACCTCCACCACCACCATGTAGGTGCCCACGTTTTTGATGGGCTCGGGCATGTGGACGTTCTGTTTCTCGATCTTCAGGCCTCGTGCTTCGCGCACCGCCGTGGCGATGTCCTGGGCGGTGACCGAGCCGTAGAGCTTGCCGTCGGCGCCCGCCTGCTGGGGGATGGTGAGGACGGTGCGGTTGAGCAGGCCTACGTTCTCCTGAGCCCGTTCGACGGCGTTACGCTCTGCGCGTTCGGCCGCCTCCCGGCGCTGGCGCACCGCTTCCACCGAGCCCTTGGTGGCCGGCTGGGCGAGCTTGCGGGGCAGCAGGTAGTTGCGCAGGTACCCCTTGGAGACCTCCACGATGGAGCCCTGCTCCCCGAGGGCGTCCACGTCCTTGAGCAGGATGGCCTCTGGCATTGCCGCCCTGCCCGCCTACCGTTCCCGGTCCCGGTCGCCCCGCTCGCGCCGTCCGCCGCCGTCCTCGCGGCCACCCTCGGCCACGTAGGGCAGCAGGGCGAGCTCGCGGGCGCGCTTCACCGCCCGGGCTATCTGGGCCTGATGGCGACGGCAGGCGCCGGTGATGCGCCTCGAGCGGATCTTGCCCTTCTCGGACACGAACTTGCGCAGGGACGCCACGTCCTTGTAGTCCACCTGCTCCACCTTGTCGCGGCAGTGCTGGCAGGGCTTGCGGCGGCCGCTGCCCGGACCGCCCTTCTTGTCTCGCCGGCGAACCGGCTTGCCACGACCTCGCTTTGCCACTTGAAGATGCCTCGCTCTGCTCTCGTTTGCTCGTTGACGCTAGAACGGGATGTCGTCCTCGCCGGCTCCCCCGCCCGCCGGCGCGGGCTGGAAGTCGCCCTCGTCGACCGGCTCCTGGCCGCCTTCGGAGATCCCGCCGCCGGCCACCCTCTGGGGGGCCGGCGAGCCACCCGCACCTTCTTCGCGGGAGCCCAGGAACTGCACCGAGTCGGCAATGATATCGGTTGCCTGGCGCTTGGTGCCGTCTTGGGCTTCCCACTCCCGCCACTCCAGCCGCCCGTCGATGGCCACGGGCCGGCCCTTGGAGAGGTAGCGGGCGGCGTTCTCCCCCTGGGCGCCCCACACGGTGACGTTGAAGTAGTTGGGCTTATCCTCCCATTCCCCGGTGGAGCCGTTCTTGCGGCGGGTGTTGCAGGCGATGCGCAGACTGCACACGGACATGCCGCTGGGCAGCGTGCGCAGCTCGGGGTCCGCGGTGAGGTTTCCGGTCATCACTACCCGGTTGATGTTGGTGGCGGCCACGACGTCTTCCTTTCCTATCTGTGTTCTCTGGTCCACTCGGTTTACGCGTCCGAGGCCACCGGCGAGTGTAGAGAGGCCCGCGGGCGGACGCACAGGGGCTCGGCGAGATGTCGCTCGTTGCGGGGGCCGGCGTTGGTCGCCCGTCCCATCACCTCGCCTCACTCCGTATAACCATGGCTATACGGAGTCCCGGGGAGGGAACATCTCTGCCCGCCCCGTAGGGACCATGGCTATACAGGGTCTTGAGGAGGGAGAATCTCTTCCCGCCCCGTAGGGACCATGGCTATACGCGCTCGGAGGGCTCGCGGCGAGGAACGCGGGAGGAGGTGCGGAAGACCTCGTCCCAGTAGGGGGCGCTGATGCCAAAGCCCTTGGTGTCGTCCTGGAAGTGGTGGCGCATGTGGCGCTCCCGGAGCGTGCGGGTGAGGCGGGTGCGGGGGGTGAAGTGGTGGACGTAGTAGTGGAGCATGTCGTAGGCGAGGTAGCCCGCGAAGAAGCCCGCGCCGAGGGCGGGGGCGAGGCTTTCGCCAAAGATCAGGTAGAGCAGCCCGAACACCGCGGCCCCCAGGGGGATGCTCACGGCGGGGGGCATCACCAGGCGCAGGGGATCGTTGGGGTGCTCGTGGTGGACCCCGTGGATGATCCAGTGAAAGCGGGCGCCGATGCCGTGGTCGGGCTCGAAGTGGAACACCAGCCGGTGAAGCCAGTACTCGAAGAGGGTCCACATCCCGTAGCCGGCGAGCAGCAGGCCGAGGGTGGCGAGGAGGCTCACGCTGGCGAGGCTCCAGGCCACGAGCAGCGCGATGGCGGGAACGAACACCACGATGGGCACCGCAGGGTGGACCCTCG
>DATJVV010000119.1:0-3385 GCA_035501635.1 Solirubrobacteraceae bacterium
TTTAGGACCCACATCAAAATATCTGCCGGGATTGAGGCCGCCGTTCCGCGGCGTCAGACGCCACCCACGATGCTCGACGTACCACCAGTACGCCTGCGCTCGCGTGCGTCGTCTGCCATCCACGGCTCACCGCCCTCGACTCATCGATCATCCGCAGATCTCGTGAACCCAGGAGCCGACGAGCCGCCCACCGAGGTCCCCATCGAGCCCTACGCGGACGTGATCGGCGTACCCGACGCGAGCTTCGGCGAGGAATTCGGCAACCTGGTGCCCCACGAGCACGAATCCGGGGAGGGGCTGGCGGGCGAGGAGGCCCGGGGGGAGGAGGCCGCGGGCGAGGAGGCCCGGGCGGAGGCGCCGCCGCCCGCCACCGGGAGGGTGGCGCGGAACACCGCCATCTTCTCCATCGCCACCGGCGTCTCCCGGGTGCTGGGGCTGGCCCGGGAAATCGTGGCGGCCTCCTTCTTCGGCACCGGCGGCCCCGCCTCGGCGTTCACGATCGCCTTTCAGATCCCCAACCTGGTGAGCAACCTGTTCGCCAACGCGGCCCTCTCGGCGGCGTTCGTGCCGGTGTTCACCGACCTGCTCCAGCAGGGCCGTCGCCGGGAGGCCTTCCGGCTGGCGTCCACCCTGTTCTGGATCATGCTCATCGTCCTGGGGGCCATCACCGCGGTGTTCGTGCTGGCGGCCGGTCTCATCATGCCCCTGTTCACGGGCCCCACCTTCAACGCCTCGCTGGACGCCCTCACGGTGGGCCTCTCCCAGGTGCTCTTCCCTGTTGTGCTGCTCATCGGCCTGATCGGGCTGCTGGTGGGGATCCTGCAGTCCTACGAACACTTCACCATCCCCGCCATCGCCCCCGCGGTGTGGAACCTGGTGATCATCGTCTTCCTGGTGGCCCTGCGGCCCCACTTCCAGGGGGGCTACGAGAACGGCGATCAGCTCTACGCCTACGCCATCGCCATCCTCATCGCCACGGTGGTGCAGATGCTGATGGTGTTCGGCGCGCTCGCCCGCATCGACTTCCGCCTGCAGTTCACCGTGGACTGGCACGACCCGCGCATCCGCCAGGTGTTCCTGCTGATGCTCCCCGTCACCATCGGCCTTGGCATCGTGAACCTCGACCAGCTGCTGAACTCCGTGTTCGGCACCCTCGTCTCCGCGGAAGCCCCCCGGGCGATCGACAACGCCTTTCGCATCTACATGCTCCCCCAGGGCCTCTTCTCGGTGGCCGTGGCCACCGTGCTGTTCCCCACCCTCAGCCGCATGGCATCCCGCCGGGACGTCTCCGCGATGCGCCGCGCCATCGGCATCGGCATGCGCCAGATCAACCTCCTGCTGATTCCCTCCGCCGCCTTCATGATCGTGCTCGCCACCCCCATTGTGCGGCTGGTGTTCGAACGCGGACACTTCGACGCCCGCTCCACCGAACTGGTCTCCGAAGCGCTCTTCTGGTTCGCCTTCTCCCTGCCCTTCGGCGGCTTGAACCTGCTGCTCACCCGGGTGTTCTTCTCCGTCCAGCGCCCCTGGATCCCCACCCGGCTGGCGGCCATGAACATAGTGGTGGACATCGTGGTGTCCCTCGCCCTCTACAGGCCCCTGGGCATCGCCGGCCTGATCATCGGCACGGTTGTGGCCAACGCCGTGATGACCGCCCTGCAGTTCCATCGCCTGAAAGCCGGCTTCGACGGCACGCTCGAAGGCGCCCAGACCCTGATGATCACCGCCCGCGTGCTCCTGGCATCGCTGCTCCTCGCCGCGGCCTCCTATCTGGTTTGGTGGCTTCTGCACCGCCTCCTCGGCGCCTCTCTGGCGGCCCAGATCGTGAGCGTGGGCGCCGCCGCCCTCGCGGGCGTGGCGGTGTACGCCTGGGCGGTCTTTGCCATGCGCGTCCCCGAGGCCCACCAGGTGCGCCGTCTCATACGCACGCAGGTCCTCGGCCGGGCCTAGCACCATCTATCGTGACGGCCGCCCATGGACCAGTCCCGCATCCGCAACTTCTGCATCGTGGCCCACATAGACCACGGCAAGTCAACCCTGGCGGATCGCATCCTCGAGCTCACCCATGCGGTGGACCCTCGGGCGATGCGCGCGCAGGTGCTCGACTCGATGGACCTGGAGCGCGAGCGGGGCATCACCATCAAGGCCCAGGCGGTGCGCGTGTTCTACACCGCCGCCGACGGCAACACCTACCAGCTGCATCTCATCGACACCCCCGGCCACGTGGACTTCACCTACGAGGTCTCCCGCTCCCTGGCCGCCTGCGAGGGTGCCCTGCTGGTCGTGGACGCCTCCCAGGGCGTGGAGGCCCAGACGGTGGCCAACACCTACCTGGCGGTGGAGGCGGGCCTTGAGCTGATCCCCTGCCTGAACAAGATCGACCTCCCGGGCGCCGAACCCGAGCGGGTGGCCGGCGAAGTGGCGGAGCTGATCGGCGAGCCCCCCGAGTCCATCCTGCGCATCTCCGGCAAGACCGGCGAGGGGGTGGGGGCGGTGCTCGAGCAGCTCATCGCCCGCGTGCCTCCCCCCGCCGGCGACCCCCAGGCGCCGCCCCGGGCGCTGATCTTCGACTCCGAGTTCGACCAGTACAGGGGCGCCATCGCCTACATCCGCGTGGTGGACGGCTCCTTCGCCAAGGGCCAGCCGATCCGCGCGATGGCCGCGGGCACCGTGGCGGACATCGACGACATCGGCCTCTTCTCCCCCGCCATGACCCCCGCCGAGCGCCTCTCCGCCGGCGAGGTGGGCTACCTGATCACGGGCATCAAGGACGTCACCCAGCTGCGCGTGGGAGACACCCTCACCACCCGTCCCGGCCCCGCTTCCGGCCCCGCGCCCGCCGAAGCCACCGAGCCCCTGCCCGGCTACCGGGAGGTCAAGCCGATGGTGTTCTGCGGCCTCTTCCCCATCGACTCCGACGACTACCCCGACCTGCGCGACGCCCTGGAGAAGCTCGCCCTCAACGACGCCGCCCTCTCCTGGGAGCCCGAGACATCCGACGCCCTGGGCTTCGGCTTTCGCTGCGGCTTCCTCGGCCTGCTCCACATGGACATCGTGCGCGAGCGCCTGGAGCGCGAGTACGACCTCGAGCTGCTGGCCACCATGCCCTCGGTGGAGTTCGACGTCACCCTCGCCGCCGGCGAGGAGATCGAGGTGCACAACCCCTCCGACATGCCCGACCCGGGCGCCATCGAGGAGATCCGCGAGCCCTTCATCAAGGCCCAGCTCATCGCCCCCACCGAGCACGTGGGCGCCATCATGGAGCTCTGCCAGGAGCGCCGGGGCGAGCACGCCGGCATGCACTACCTCTCACCCGAGCGCGTCCAGCTCACCTACGACCTGCCCCTGGCGGAAATCGTGCTGGACTTCTTCGACCAGCTCAAGT
>DATJVV010000120.1:0-2455 GCA_035501635.1 Solirubrobacteraceae bacterium
CTCTCGACCGACTACGGCGTGTTCCTGCTGGCGCGCATCAGGGAGGCCCACGACGAGGGCGCCCCCGACGACGTGGCGGTGGCCACCGGCCTGCAGCGCAGCGGCCGGGTGGTGAGCGCGGCGGCGCTGCTGTTCTGCGCCGCCGTGGGCTCCCTGGCGGCCTCCAGCGTGGTGTCCCTGAAGGAGTTCGGCCTCGGCGCGGCGGCCGCGGTGATCATCGACGCCACCGTCGTCCGGGCGCTGCTGGTGCCCGCCCTGATGGCCCTGCTGGGCCGCGCCAACTGGTGGGCGCCCCGTCCCCTGCGGCTGCTGACCTCGGGCTCCTGGGCGCATCCCGGCGAGGGCCTCGCCAGGCACATGCCCCACGTGCCCCACGTGGCGCCCGAGCGCCTGCCCAGCCGCGCGGCCTCCGCCGAGCAGCCCTGAGCGCGCCGGGGACAGCTAGCGCCGGCGTCCGTCCACGGCGCGCAGCCGTGCCCGCCAGCGCTCGTCGCGCCACTGCGCCGGGCTGGTGTTGGCCAGGAAGCGTTCCAGCGCGGCCACGAACCGCGTGGGCGCCTCCAGCTGGGGCATGTGGCCGACCCCCTCGAAGATCTCGAGGCTGCTGCCCGGGATCGCCTCGTGGGCGCGCTCGCCGTGGTGGGCGGGGATGATCGGGTCCCTGGCGCCCCACACGATCAGCACGGGGATGCCGGCGGCGAGATAGAGACGATCGACCGCCTGCACCCGCTGGCCGTCCGTGCCCACCACGCCGCGGAGGGTGCTCAGGAAGGCGCTTCGCCGTCCGCCGTCCGCCAGGGAGGCGTAGCCGCGGGCAACCTCCGCCACGTCGGCGCTCGGGCGCAGGCCCAGCGCGGAGAGGCCCCGGGAGAGGGTGGCGCCCACCAGCCGTCCCGGCTCGGCGGTGGCGGCGATGAAGGCGCCCGCGCCGGGCAGCGCGGCGGCGCGCAGGATCGCGCTCACCTCCTTGCCGAGGCCCCCGCTGGAGACCAGCACGAGGCGCTCGGTGAGCTCGGGGAACTGGTAGGAGAACTGCATCGCCACGCCGCCGCCCAGCGAGTGGCCCACCAGCGTGGCGCGTTCGTGGCCGAGGGCCAGCAGCAGGTCCCGCAGGGTGCTGGCGAAGGCGCCCAGCGAATAGTCGCCCGCGCCCGCCGCGGAGGTTCCGTGTCCGGGGAGGTCGGGCGCCAGCACCGTGTGCTCGCGCGCGAGCGGCTCGATCACCGCGCGCCAGTTCTCGAAGGTGCCGGCGATGCCGTGGATCAGCAGCAGCACGGGACCCTCACCGGCCTGCACATAGCTCACGGGCCGTCCGTGGAGCGTCACCGTTTTTGGCTCCAGCGCAGTCATGCTGCCTCCTGATCTCGACTATAGGGCTTCCGTGCCCGGGCGGCGCGCCCGGAGCCGTTCTCGATGGCCATCCATCGGCGGTTTCTCCCCGCGGGTTGAGCGCCGCCAGCCGCTCGCGGCCGGCCGCCCACGGAGCCGTCCCGTTCGGCTGAGAGCCTTCGCCGATGCCTCCCGAGGCCCTGGCCCTGGCGCTCGCCGCCTCCATCTACCCGCCCGCGGTGGCCGCCGTGATCGCGCTGGGCCGCGGCGAGCAGCTGCGCTCGCGTGTCTTCGCCTTCGTGCTGGCGGCCGCGATGATCACCTATGCCGTGGGGGTGCTGCTGCTGGTGGCGCTGGTGGACCTCGGCGTGAGCGGCGTCAGCGATCGCACCCCGGGCGCCGCCGTGGACCTGGTCCTGGGCGTGCTCCTGCTGGGGCTCGCGCGGCGGCTCCACCGGCGGCGCAACCGGCCGCCCAAGCCCGTGGGGGAGTCGAAAATCGAGCGCTATCTGCGCAGCCGCCGGCTGGCGTTCGTGCTGGGCATCACCCTCTACGTGCTGCCCTCCCCCATCTACATCGCGGCCGTGAAGGCAGTGGCCGACGGGGAGTCCTCGACCGGCGCCCGCCTTGCCTCGCTGGCGGCCACGGTGGCGGTGATGCTGTGGCTGATCGAGCTGCCCATGCTGCTGCTGCTGGCCACGCCCGAACGGGCGGCGGACGCGCTCGAGCGGATCAACCTGTGGTTCGGGCGCAACTGGCGCATCGTGGCGATCGCGGCGTGTCTCGGTGCCGGCGTGTATCTGATCGTCAAGGGGATCCTGACCCTGGGGGAATAGAGCCCTTGCGGGCCTCGCGCCTGGCCTGGCGCTTGGCCTTGCGGGCGGCGGACTGCTCGGTGCGTTTCTCCTTGGCCTCGCTGTAGGAGCTTTCCACCAGGCTGCGGCCCCCGCGCCAGCCGAACGCGTGGGCCACCATCACGATCGCGAACAGCACGCTCCAGGCGGTGGTCACGAGCTGCTGGGCCACCGAGTAGGCGGTGGCGTTGGCGGTGCTGGTGATGCCTCTGAGGGAGATGGCGTTGAAGGCCTGGGTGACGCCGGCGCCGCCGGGGGTCACGGAGGTCATG
>DATJVV010000121.1:0-3794 GCA_035501635.1 Solirubrobacteraceae bacterium
GCTGCGGCTGCGCCTCGCGAGCCTCGGCAGCCTCGACAGCCGGCGCGAGTACCGTGAGCGCCTCCAGGCGCACCTACGCGCCAACGAAGCCGACCTCGCGCAGGAGGTCAGGGAGCGCATCGAGCTCAACCCCCTGCGCGCCTTCGACTCCGAGCACCCCGGCACCCGCGAGGTGCTCGCCGACGCCCCCCTGCTGCGCGACTTCCTCGCCGCCGACGACGCCGCCCACTTCGCCGAGGTTCGCGCCATGCTCGACGCCGCCGGCGTCCCCTACGAGCTCGACCCCACCCTCGTGCGCGGCCTGGACTACTACACCCGCACCGTCTTCGAGTTCACCTCACAGCAGCTCGGCGCCCAGAGCGGCGTCGGCGGGGGCGGCCGCTACGACGGCCTCGTGGAGCAGCTCGGCGGGCCACCCACCCCCGGCATGGGCTGGGCCGCCGGCATCGAGCGCATCCTCCTCGCCGGCGCTCCCGCCCCGCCCGCCGGCGCCCCCGTCGACCTGTTCGTCGCCTTCGAGGCCCCCGCCCCCGCCGGCCACGCCCCCCGCGGCGCCTTCGCCCTGCTCGCCCAGGCCCGCGCCGCCGGCCTCACCGCCCAGATGGAGCTCGCCGGACGCTCCCTGAAGGGACAGCTCTCCCACGCCAACGCCCTCGGCGCCCGCTACGTGGCAATCCTCGACGCCGACGGCGCCGCCGCCCTGCGCGACATGGCCGCCGGCGACCAGCGCGACCTAGCCGCCGAGGCCGTCGTTCACGCGGTGCTCCGCGCCCAGCACGCCCTCTGAGCCTCAACTTCGACGGCCCATCTGCCGAAACAGGGACAGATGACCCAGCTCTCCCGGCCGTTTCAGATCCTGCTGATCGTCTCCGCCCTCTTCGCCGCGGTGTGGTTCGTGGCGCTTCGCAACCACAGCTCCGCCCCCGGCGCCTCGGAATCCACGCCCGTGGCCCCCGGCAGGGCCACCAACCCCGCCCAGGCCACCCGCGTCTACCACGGTCCCGTCCCCGGCCTGCATGGTCTCACCGGCGCCGTCGCCAAGGCCCACGGCGCCGTCGCCCAATCCCAGACCGACGCCAAGCGCTTCGAACACGCCCAACCCGCCGGCGCCTCCTCCTCCTCCTCCTCCTCCTCCTCTTCCACCATCACGTCGGCGTCCGGCTCGGCGAATCACTCCGCCGGCGCCGCCGGCAGCGCCACCGCCTCCGCGAGCCACGCCCAAAGCGCCACCCGTCCCGGCGGCTCCGCGCCCGCCGCCAGGGCGCCCGTCGCCAGCGGCCCAGCGATGCAGCCCACCGTGGAACGCGAGCTCGCCCAGCACCGCGTCGTGCTGATCCTCTTCTGGAACCCAAAAGGCGCCGAAGACCGCGCCGTGCGCGCCCAGCTGCCCAAGGTCGCCCACAACCTCGCCGCCCGCGTCGCGATCCACTACAGCCTGCCCCACGCCGTCACCCAATACGGCAAGTTCACCAACGCCATCCAGGTCAACCAAACCCCCACCGTCCTGCTCGTGAACCCCCGCGGCCAGGCCAGCACCCTCACCGGCTTCCTCGACGCCTACGCCATCGAACAGGCCGTCGCCCAGTCCCGCGCCGCCTGAGCGGCCCCTCGCCCGATCTCTGCCGGTGCGCCCGTCCGGCCGGCGCGCCGGCCTCGCTTACACTCGGCGGGTGCCGGCCGACCTCGCGATCGCCGATCACCTGGACCGTCCGCGCGGCCGCGGCCACATGCCCGCGCACGCCCACACCGGCGCCGCCGGCGGCGCCGCCTGCGGCGATCTGATCCGCCTCTCGCTGGCCATCGACCCCGCCGACCCCTCCGGACGCATCGCCGACGCCGGCTTCGACGCCAGCGGCTGCGCCGCCGCCATCGCCGCCGGCAGCGCGGCCGTGGAGCTCATGCGCGGCGCCCCCCTACTCGAGGCAGCCCGCGTGAGCGCCGCCACCATCGCCGCCGAGCTGGGCGGCCTGATCCCCGCCAAGCGCCACGCCGCCGAGCTCGCCGCCGATGCCCTGCACCGCGCCCTCGGCGCCGCCGCCCGCGCCCAGGCCAACCTCGCGCCCGTGCCCGAGCGCCAGCTCGTGGCGATGAGCGGCGGCGTGGACTCCGCCGTGGTGGCCCTGCTCGCCCGCGAGCGCTCCCCCGACGTTGTCGCGGTGACGCTCGAGCTGTGGGCCGACCCCATGAACGACGGCGAGCGCAGCTGCTGCTCGGCCCAGGCCGTTCGCGGCGCCCGCGCCCTCGCCCACGACCTCGGCCTGCCCCACCTCTCGATCGACCTGCGCGCCGAGTTCCGTGCCGGCGTCGTCGACCCCTGGCTGGCCGACCACGCCGCCGGCCTCACCCCCAACCCGTGCGTGCGCTGCAACGGCTTCGTGCGCCTGGACGCCATGCTCGAGCTCGCCCGCCGTCTCGGCGCATCCACCCTCGCCACCGGCCACTACGCCCGCGTGCGCCACCACCCGCCGGGCGAGCCCGCGCGCGAGGGCGCGCGCGCCGGCGGCGAGAATGCGGCGGGCGAGCACGGCCCGCTGCTGCGCGTGGCCGCCGACCCCGCCAAGGACCAGAGCTACGCCCTCGCCGCCCTCTCCCCGTCCTCGCTTGAGCGCCTGCGCTTCCCGCTGGGCGAGCTCACCAAGCCCCAGGTCCGCGCCCTGGCGCGGCGGGCCGGTTTGGCCGTCGCCCGCCGGGCGGACTCCCAGGACCTCTGCTTCCTCGCGGGCACCTCCCAAACGGACTTCCTCGCTCGCCACGGAGAGATCCACTCGCGTCCCGGCCCCGTGCGCGACGCCGCCGGGGAGCGGCTGGGCGAGCACCGCGGCGTGCGCAGCGTCACCGTGGGCCAGCGCCGCGGCCTCGGCGTCTCCGGCCGCGAGCCCCTGTACGTGCTCGCCACCGACCCCGCCGCCAACACCGTCACCGTGGGCCCCCGCGAGCGGCTGCTGAGCGGCGGCGTCGCGGTGCGCGACGTGGTCATGCGCCGTCCCGCCGCCAGCGTGGACGCCGTCAAGCTGCGCTACCGCGGCCGGCGCCTGCCCTGCCGCGTGCGCGAGCCCCTGCCCGCGGGCGAGCACCCCGCCGCCTCGATCGAGCTCGCCCGGCCCGCCGAGCGCACGGCGCCCGGCCAGGTGGCCTGCCTGTACGCGGGAGAGCTCGTGGTCGGGCACGCGATCGTCTGCCCGCCCCGACCCGGGCCTTGACGCCCCGGGCCTTAAGATTCTCTGCGCGATGACCTCCGACGAGATCCGCGAGCGCTACCTCTCGTTCTTCGCCGAGCGCGAGCACCTGCGCATCCCCTCCGCCTCGCTGGTGCCGCCCCCGAGCGACACCACCGTGCTGCTCACCACCGCGGGCATGCAGCCGCTGAAGCCCTACTTCCTCGGCCGCGAAGCCCCGCCCGCGCCGCGCCTGACCAGCTGCCAGAAGTGCTTTCGCACGCCCGACATCGACAAGGTCGGCGCGAGTTTGCGCCATCTCACGTTCTTCGAGATGCTCGGCAACTTCTCGATCGGCGACTACTTCAAGCGGGAGGCCATCGCCTTCGCCTGGGAGCTCTCGCTCGAGGTCTTCGGCTTCGCGCCGGAGGAGGTCTGGGTGACGGTCTTCGCCGGTGACGACGAGCTCGGGCTGGGGCCCGACGAGGAGGCCATCGCCTTCTGGAACGACGCCGGCGTCCCCTCCTCGCGGATCGTGCGCTGCCCGCGCTCGGAGAACTTCTGGCAGGCGGGCCCTACGGGCCCTTGCGGACCGTGCTCGGAGCTGTACCTGGACCGCGGGCCTGTGTACGGGCCCGA
>DATJVV010000122.1:0-3594 GCA_035501635.1 Solirubrobacteraceae bacterium
CCTGCGCTCGATCGCCGTGGCCGTCAACCGTCCGAGCTTCCTCTTCAACCCCACCAGCTGTGCCTCGCTCTCCCAGGAATCCACCCTCACCTCCACCCGCGCCGCCACGCAGACCCTCGCGAGCCCCTTCCAGGCCGACGACTGCTCGGGCCTGAGGTTCAAGCCCGCCCTGAGGCTCGCAAGCGACGCCCACACCTCCAAAGCCAAGGGCGCGGCGCTGAAGGCCACCCTCACCCAGCCCGCCCACCAGGCCAACATCCGCTCCGTGGTCGCGCAACTCCCCAAGCAGCTCCCCGCCCGCCTGACCACCCTGCAGAAGGCCTGTCCGGAAGCCACCTACGCGGCCAACCCACACTCATGTCCCTCGGGCGCGAAAGTGGGCAGCGCCACCGTCACCACGCCGGTGCTGCCGGGCAGGCTCTCGGGCCCCGCCTATCTGGTCTCACACGGCAACGAGGCCTTCCCCGATCTCGACCTGCTGCTCGAAGGCGACGGCGTGCGCGTGATCCTCACCGCCACCACCAGGATCGCCAGGGGTGTCACCACCTCCGACTTCTCCTCGATCCCCGACGTCCCCGTGTCCTCCTTCACGCTCACCCTCCCGCAGGGCCCCAACTCGGCGCTCGCCGCCAACGGCAGCCTCTGCAAGGGAAGGCTCACGATGCCCACCACCATCACCGCTCAGAACGGGCTCCAGCTCAAGCGGTCCAGCCGCCTCGCCGTCGCCCACTGCCCTCGCCGCCACTCCCGCCACTCCCGCCGGAACGTCAGGGCCCGCAGTTGTCGCCGCCACCACCGCTGCCCTCACCGGCGCCCCCGAGCGCGGCGCCCTCCGGCACGCCGCTCTCGCCAGGAGGCCACTCGATCAGCTCCATGAGCCGCGCCGTGTCGAGGTCGATCAGGCCGCTGCGCTGGCAGGCCGCGTAACTCTCACCCTCGAGCGCCAGCCAGTGCACGGCCCGCTCGGCGGGGTCGACGATCAGCACCTCCCGCACCCCGTGGGCGGCATAGAAGGGCAGCTTCAACCAGGTCTCGTCGCTGGGAGAGACGATCTCCACGACCAGGGGAGCCGTGTGCTGCCACACGCCGCTGGCGCCCGGATGCAGCAGTCCGCCATCGGGGATGCGGTAGTCGTGGTCGGATTCGCCGAGATTGAACTCGTGCATGGCCGGCACCAAGCCCGCGGCACGGGCCGGCTTGTCGAAGGCGACCGCCAGCTGCTGGGCGATCCGCGCGTGTCCGACGCTGGGAGCGGGAACCATGTGCAGCACACCCTCCCACACCTCGTCGAGACGATCGATGCCGGAGATGCGCCGGCGCTCCTTGAGCGCCTCCAGCTCGGGCGTGTGAGGGTCGAGCACGAGGGTGGCCATGTGGGAAGGATACCCCGGCAGCGCACTACGACACCGCCTTGCGAGACGATCTGAGCAGTGCCGCCAGCCCCGCGGCGAGGCCGAGAAGAGCGATGACCAGCGCGGCGACGCCAAGGCCCGCTCGCAGGGACGAGCAGGGTCGCCAGCGCGAGCGCCGGCAAGAGCGACTTCATCTTTACCTTCATTGCTGTTGCTTCCTCCTTGTGGGGCGTGAAAGGGTGAGGTGAGCGCGGGCTCGTGGGCCTCAGCGGATGGGCACCTTCACGACTTGGGTGCTCTCTTCGAATTCGGAGACCCGGTCGACGATTTCGATCTCCCAGGTGCCGCCCGGGCTGAGCACGGCGGCGTTGAGGACGTAGTGGCCGGGGCCCGCGAGGGTGGCCTTCAGGGGCAGCGGGCCGATGTCTTTGGCGGGCAGCCTGGCGGTGGCGGTGAATTCCCTGGTGGCGGTGTACTGGGCGCCGGTTTTGGCGTCGATGAGGTAGATGTGGACGGTGTTGAGGCCCACCCTGGCGGGTTCCACGGTCATCTCGAGCTCGGCGGGGCCGATGGTGGTGTTGGTGGAGAAGGGGCCCGAGGCGGCGTCGATCGGGGGGGCGTAGCCGATCAGGGCGGCGGTGAGGGCGAACACGCAGAGCATCAGCGCGAGCTCGCCTCGCATCGTGCGCCGTGCCAGCACGCCCGTTGCGCCGGGCGGGCGGCGCTCGCCGACCAGGCGCTCGAGCAGCGGGATCACGCGCCGGCGATTGACCCAGCCCAGGCCGATGAGAGCTAGGAGCAGGACGGTCTTGGCGATGATCAGGGCGCCGTAGGTGGTGTGCAGGAGGCCTTGCAGGGTGCGCACGTCGATGTAGGCCTGGATCGCGCCGGTGGCGGCGATGGCGATCACGCTGGCGAGAGCCAGAGGCGAGAAGCGCGCGAGGGTGGCCAGCAGCAGGCGGCTGCGCTCGGAGGCCTCCAGACGGCGGGTGGCGGCGGGGAGGGCGATGAGCAGACAGGCGATGCCGCCCACCCACACGCTGGCGGCGAGCACGTGAAGGATGTCGGAGGGGAAGAACACGCCGGTGGGGCTCTCGATGCTGGCGTGGCCGGCGAGGGCGGGGGTGACGGCCAGATAGGCGCAGCCGAGAACCAGCAGGGCGCTGAGCACGGGCGGCGCGCGGCGCGGCGATGGAGCGCCAGCCTCGCCGCCGCGGGTCTCCAGCGCCGGGACCACCCCGGCGCCCAGGGCGCGGGCCAACGCCATCGCCAGGCCGATGGCCAGCCACACCAGGGCGCGCAGTCCCCACACCACGCCGAAACGGCTTTCGAGGGTGCTTTCGAGGATCGAGCCTTTCAAAGAGCTCCACAGCGAGACGCCGGCGGCGCTGGCTCCCTGCAGCAGCACGCCGAGCACGCTCACCAGCAGGCCCAGCAGCACGGCGAATAGGAGCAGCCGTTCCAGGCGGGTGGCGAAGGCGCGCGAGGCGCCCACCCAGCGGGGCTCGGCGCCGCACGCCGCGAGCAGGCCCGGAAGCCAGGCCACGTGGAGGAACGCCAGGCCGCCGATCATCAGGGCGAGGGTGAGGTAGTCCAGGAAGCGCACCACCCCGACCGCGAGCTTGGTGACCTCGCCCGCCTCGTTCCTGCCGATCAGACCCGCCACCGTGAACCGGGGGGCGGCGCCGGGATGGCCGATGCTGAAGACGAGGCCGCCGTAGACGATGTGGGTGTCCGCGGAGATCACCCGGTAGGTGGCGGTGTAGGTGCCGTCGGGCAGATGGGGCTTCAGGCCCACCCCCATCCAGTGCTCGTCGCCGTCGGGGTGGGACACGTCGAGGTCGTCCACCTCGTCGCCCCGGGCGTCGTACACGCGCACCGCGCCGAGGGTGCCGCCCACGTTCTGGTTGAACTCGAAGATCACCTCCCGGGGCTGAGCCGGCACGGTGGCGCCGGACGTCGGCGAGGTGCCGAGCAGCTGAGCGTGACCCCAGGCGGGGGAAGCGAAGGCGAGCGAGCAGCTCGCCGCAATGGCGATGACCAACAGGCGAGGACGGGACACGAAGGTCTCCTCGGGACGGGATTCTGGACAGCCGCTCGGGCCACGCGCGGGCACGGTGACCGGACGGAACGAGAGGGCGCGAGCGGCCCGCGGCCGCGCCGAGCGCTCACCCGGAGGGATGCCGGCGAACGGGACGCTTGTGCCTGAAGCTAGCTCGCGGCCGCGATCGCGGGCGGCGGG
>DATJVV010000123.1:0-3883 GCA_035501635.1 Solirubrobacteraceae bacterium
ATCGTGGCCGCCCTCGCGCGGGAGGGCATCGCGGCTCATTCCCGCTGCGCCGAGGGCCCGGACTACACGGGCGTGTGGGTGCCCGGCGACGCACAGGCCGCGGGCGGCCGCGCGCGGGAGCGCAAGATCGCCTCCATCGGCGTGCACGTCTCGCGCGGCGTCTCCACCCACGGCTTCGCCGTGAACGTCACCAACGACCTCGCCCCCTTCACCTGGATCGTCGCCTGCGGCCTCCCCGACGTGGAGATGACCTCCCTCGCCCACGAGCTGCCGCCCGAGCGCATTCCGGACCCCGCGGGCTTGCGCGAGCGCGTGGCCCGCTGCTTCTGCGAGGCTCATGGGCGGCGGATGCACACCATCTCTCCCGTGGATCTCGACCTTCCCGCCGATCTCGCCCACGACGGAGCCCCCGCCGTGGCGCCCCTCCAGGGAGCCCCCGCGTGAGCGCCCCGCCCGCCACCCGCTCCCGCGCGAACCCCGGCGGCGCCGACGTGCTGCGCGTGCTCGGACCCGACGTGCGGCCAGTGCGCGAGCGCAAGCCGCCCTGGTTCAAGGTGCCCCTGCCCGGGGGCGAGCGCTACCGGGAGCTCACCGAGCTGATCCGGGCGGAGAACCTCCACACGGTCTGCCAGGAGGCGGCCTGCCCCAACGTGGGCGAGTGCTGGGAGCGGGGCACCGCCACGTTCATGATCCTCGGCGACACCTGCACCAGGCGCTGCGGCTTCTGCAACGTCAAGACCGGCACCCCCACCTGGAACGATCCGCTGGAGCCCGCCCGGGTGGCCCGCTCGATCGCCCGCATGGGCCTGCGCCACGCGGTCATCACCTCCGTGGACCGCGACGACCTCCCCGACAAGGGCGCCAGCGCCTTCGTGGGCGTCATCCGCCAGGTCCGCCGCCAGGCGCCCGGCTGCCGGGTGGAGGTGCTCACCCCCGACTTCCAGGGTCAGGAGATGCCCCTCGCGAAGGTCATCGCCGAGCGCCCCGACGTGTTCAACCACAACGTGGAGGTGGTCCCCCGCCTCTACCCCCTCGCCCGCCGGGGCTCGCGCTTCGAGCGCTCCCGCCGCGTGCTGCGCCTCGCCGCCGAGCTCTCCGAGGGGGAGGTGCTCACCAAGTCCGGCCTGATGGTGGGCCTCGGCGAGAGCCACGAGGAGCTGGTGGAGACCTTCGCCGCGCTGCGCGAGAGCCGCGTGCGGGTGCTCACCGTGGGCCAGTACCTGCGCCCCTCCGAGCGCCACCTGCCGGTGGTCCGCTACTGGCACCCCGACGAGTTCGCCGCGCTGGAGCGCGCCGCCTACGAGCTCGGCTTCGCCCACGTCGCCGCCGGCCCGCTCGTGCGCTCCTCCTACCACGCAGACCAGCACGTTGGGTGGGTGGGCACCCGGTCCTCCGCCGGCGCCGGACCGCTCGCCGCCCGCCGCTGAAACCCGCGGGTAAGGTGCCCGCATCCTGCCCCTGAAGGACAACGTGCCCCGGGAGGGCCTGCCGCTGGCGACCCTCGCCCTGGGCCTGCTGGTCGCGATCGCCCACCTCGCCGCGGGCGCACACGAGCTCGCCTGGCTGGCGCTGGACCTGCTCGCCCTGGCCGTGCTGGGGCCCAGCGTGGAGAGCAGCCTCGGCCGAGCCCGCCTGCTCGCGCTCTGCCTGCTCGCGGGCGCGCTCTGCCTGGGTGCGCGGGGGCTGCTGGGCGAAGGCTCTCCCGCGCCGCTGCTGTTCGCCGCCACCGGCGCCCTCGCCGCGGTGCTCGGCGCCCACCTGCTGCTCTACCCCCGCGCCCGCGTGGCCTCGCTGGCGCCGATCCCCTTCCACTTCACGATCGTGGAGATCCCCTCCGCGCTGCTGCTCGCGCTCTGGCTGCTCGCCCAGCTCGCCCTCGCCGCCGCGGGCCTGGAGAGCGACCTCGGCGCCTCCCCCGCCCCCCACCTCGCCCATCTCGGCGGCTTCGCCGCGGGCGCGCTGCTGGTGTGGCCCCTCGCGCACCGCGTGCGCCGCCCGCTGCCGCCGCGCCTGCCGGTGTACTGAGCCGCCGATGGCCCGTCTCGCAGTGCTCCTTCTCGCCGCGCTGTTCCTCATGGGCTTCGCCTACCTGACCCTCAGCGCGGTGTCATCGCAAGGGTTTACCCTGGCAGGCGCCCTCTCGATCTTCATCCTCGTGCTGCTCGCCGTGGGGATCGTGGGCGCCATCCTGAACCCCCCGCGCAGATGAGTCAGAGCCCGACTCCACCCCCCTTCATGACCTTCGAGGAGAGTCGCCGCCGGCGCGAACGCGCCCGCAGGCGCCGCACCGCTCGGCGGCGCGCCGGCAGCGTCGCCGCGCTCGCCCTCCTGATCGCCGCTGGCCTCGTGGTGATGGCCCTCGCCCACTCCCACGGCCCCCACGCCTCCGCCGCCACCGGCTCCGCGCACGCCCACGCCCCCCGCGCCCTCGCCCCGCCCCGTGCCCGCGTCTCCCAGACGGGCCTGCCGCTCGCCAGGCCCGCGCTGATCCTGAGCGGCATCGGCGACCCCGCCGGCGACCCGATCCAGGTCCGGTTCCACGAACCCCCGCGCGCGGGCGTGCTGTTCGACCTCACCACCGGCCAGGTGCTCTGGCAGCGCAACCCGTTCGTGCGCCTGCGCATCGCCAGCCTCACGAAGATGATGACCGCCCTGCTCACGGTCCGATCCGAGCCGCCCGACACCCCCGTGCTGATCACCCGCCGCGCCTACAACATGCCGGGCTCCAAGGTGGGGGTGCTGCCGGTCGGCCATCACGTGCGCCTGGAGACCCTCCTCTACGGCCTGCTGCTGCCCTCCGGCAACGACGCCGCCGTGGCGCTCGCCGAACGCGTGGCCGGCACCGTCGATCGCTTCGTGGAGCGCATGAACGCGATGGCCGCGAGCCTCGGCATGGGCTGCACCCGCTACTCCTCCCCCTCGGGCTACTACGACGCGCACAACTACTCCTGCGCCGCGGACCTCGCCACCCTCGCCCACGTGGACCTCGCCCAGCCGCGCATCGCGCGCGTCACCCGCACCTACACCGCCGCCCTGCCCTTCCCGATCAAGGGCGGCAAGCTCGACCTCTACAACAACAACCCCCTGCTGATCTACCACTACCCGGGCCTCACGGGCCTGAAGACCGGCTACACGCTCGCCGCGGGCAGGTGCCTGGTGGCCACCGCGCAGCGCGACGGCGTGCGCCTGGGCGTGGTGCTGCTGCACTCCCCCGACCCCGGCACCCAGGCCGCCCACCTGCTGAACCGCGCCTTCCAGGACGTCTACGGCCAGCCGCCGGTGCCCGCGCCGCCGATTCCCGCGGGGGAGTAGCGCGATCCCCGCGAGGGGAGTACAGTCTGTCGCGCCCGATTGACTGGTCAGTCAACCAGGGCCCACCGAGGCGACGTATAAGGAGGAGCAGTGGATCTCGACGACACGCCCGAGCAGGCCGAGTACCGCGCGCAGGTGCGCTCCTGGCTCGATCGGCACGCTTCCGAAGCGCCCGTATTGCAGGGTCCCGGCGCGATCGAGGACGAGGACGAGGTGATCGCCGCCCGGCGCGCCTGGCAGGGCAAGCTCGCCGAGGGCGGCCTCGCGGGCGTCACCTGGCCCAAGGAGTTCGGCGGCCAGGGCCGCGGCCCGATCGAGCAGGTGATCTGCAACCAGGAGATCGCCCGCGCGAAAGTGCCCGGCATCCTCGACGCGATCGGGATCGGCATGCTCGGGCCCACGATCATCGCCCACGGCAGCGAGGAGCAGAAGGCGCGCTACCTCGGGCCGATGCTGCACGGCGACGAGGTGTGGTGTCAGCTCTTCTCCGAGCCCGCCGCGGGCTCCGACCTCGCGGCGGTGCAGACGCGCGCGCGCCTGCAGGAGGACGGTAGCTGGCGGCTGACCGGCC
>DATJVV010000124.1:0-5177 GCA_035501635.1 Solirubrobacteraceae bacterium
TCTCCTCCCCCAACGCCCGCGCCGCGTTGAAGGTGTAGTTCACGTTCTCCAGCCCTATCACCCTGTCGTGCACGTGCGGCGTGAAGATCCCCTCCGTGGGCACCCCGATCGTCTGGATCCCCTGGCCCGTCGCCACCGTCACGAGGTTGAACAGCGAGTCGCACGCGTGCGTGCGGAACAGGTTCCCGTCCATGTGCCGCGTCGGCGGCATGTACTTCACCGGGCACTCCGGGAACAGCTCCCGCGTCAGCTGCGCCTGCGCCCACTCGTACAGCAGCCCGTTCTCCACCGGCGGGTCGATCTCGAACGCGTCCCCCAGCGCGATCTGCTCGTCCGGCACCCCCGAGTCCAGCGCCAGCTGCCGGTTGATGAACTGCGACGCCGTCACCGACGGCGCCGCCCCGATCGCCTCCGCCGTGCGCAGGTAGTTGTCCTCGCCGGTGTTGATCACCACCCCGAAGTACCCGTTCACCATCCGTGACACCCGCTGGTCGATCAGCCCCCGCACCGGGTTGATGTCCCGGTACAGGATCCCGTACAGGGCGTCGTTCACCATGTTGTCGTACCCCTCCATCGCTCCCATCGCCGCGATCTCCGGCATGCACAGCCCCGAGCAGAAGCTCGACAGACGCACGTACCGCCCGTTGCGCTCCGACCACTCGTCCAGCGCCGCCCGCATGATCGCGAAGTTCGCCTGCGTCGCGAACGTCCCCCCGTACCCCTCCGTGGTCGGCCCGTAGGGCACGTAGTCCAGCAGGCTCTGCGCCGTCGACCGGATCACCGCCACGATGTCCCCGCCCGCCTGCGCCACCGCCAGCCCGTGCACCACATCCTCGTAAACGTTCCCCGTCGCCGTCAGCACGTACCGCAGCGGCGGCGCGCTCTCCCCAAGACGCTCCCGCGTCTCCCGCCGCCTGCCCATCCTCGCCGAGATCTCCGCCAGCCGGCTCTCGCACTCCGCGACGATCCGCCCGTGCACCGCCTCCGCCGGCGCCCGCGCCAGACCGCACAGCTCGAGCTCCCCCGCGCTCACCCGCTCGGCGATCCCCTGAGGCGTGAGCGACTCCTCGCTGCACAGCGCGTTGCCCAGCCAGTACCCGATCCCCAGCCCCAGCTCCCCCGCGTCCCGCACCTGGTCCACCAGCACGTTCGCCAGCGGCACCTCCAGCTCGTTCGCCCCGTCCACCCCCAGCAGCCGCGCCACCGTCCGCTCCACCGACACGCTCGTGCTCTCCGCGATCTCCTCGCCCACCTGCCCCGCGATCGCCCGCGCCGCCTCGTGGCAGGCTCCCACCACGCCGGGATCCAGGTCGAGCTTGCCGGCGCTCGCCGAGCTCATGACATCTCCCTAACGCTCACCGGATGTCCCTCACGATCGGGAACGGGATCACCTCGCGCAGCGTGTCCCGTTCGGTGAGGATCATCACCAGCCGGTCCACCCCCATGCCCCCGCCCGCCGTGGGCGAGTAGCCGTATTCCAGCGCCCGCGTGTACTCCTCGTCGTTGGGGTGCGGCACGTCCCCGTCGTCCACCGCCCGCCGCTGGCGCTGGTCCACGAACCGCTGCCACTCGTCCACCGGATCGTTGAGCTCCGTGTCCCCCGACACGATCTCGATGCCCCCGATCACCGCGTCGAAGTGCTCCGCCAGCTCCGGGTGCTCGGCGTGCCGCTTGGTGATCGGGAACGGCTCCAGCGGGAAGTCGAACACATGCGTGGGCTGGTTGATCGTGCTCTCGATCTTCTCCGAGTAGATGTCCGCGATCACATCCGCCCAGCTCGCCGCCGGGTCCACCGGCTCATCCAGCACCTCCGCCAGCTGATCCCGGCTTGACTCCATCATGTCCAGCCCGAACCGCTCCTGGATCAGCTCCCGCATCGTCACCCGCCGCCACCGCTTTCTCAGGTCGATCTCCTCCCCGTGCCGTTTGATCGTCGTCCGCCCCAGCGCCGCCCGCGCCACGTCCCGCAGCAGTTCTTCGGTCACCGTCGCCACGTCGTTGTAGTCCGAGTACGCGCACATGAACTCGATGATCGTGAACTCCGGGCTGTGCTTGGGCGAGATCCCCTCGTTGCGGAACACCTTGCCCATGTCGTACACGTTCTCCATGCCCCCCACGATGCACCGGTTCAGGAACAGCTCCACCGAGATCCTCAAATACAGCTCCCGGTCCAGCGCGTTGTGGTGCGTCACGAACGGCCGCGAACCCGCCCCTCCCGCCAGCGACTGCAGCGCCGGCGTTTCCACCTCCACGAACCGCCGCTCGTTCAGCCACCTGCGGATCTCGAACACGATCCGGTGCCGTTTCACGAACAGGTCCCGCGTCTCCTCGTTCGCCAGCAGGTCAAGCTCCCGGTAGCGGTAGCGCGTGCCCGTGTCCGCCAGTCCGTGCCGTTTGTCCGGCGGCGGCCGCAACGCCTTCGTGAGCAGCCTGCACTCCCGCACCGCCAGCCCCAGCTGTCCCCGCTGGGTCACGTACACACACCCCTCAACCCCCACGATGTCCCCGATGTCAAGGCCCATGATCCGCTCGTAGGCGTCCTCGCCGAGCTCCTCCTGGCGCACCACCAGCTGGATCGTCCCCGACAGGTCCCGCAGGTCCAGGAACGATTTCCTGCCGTGCCCCCGTCGCGCCACCAGCCGCCCCGCCACCTGGTAGGCCAGCCGCGGGTGCTCCCCCGGACCGAGCTTCCCCGCGTCGTGCCCCTCCAGCACCTCCCCGATCGTCGTGCGCGTCTCCCACAGGCTCACCGCCGGGAACGGGTCCACCCCCTGCTCACGCAGCCGCTCGAGCTTCGCCCGCCGCGCGTCCCGCTCGAGCTCCCCCTCCCCGCCCGGCAGCGGGCTCTGCTCCTCGCCGCCCTCCGGCGAGGTCGCCTGCTCCTCGCCGTCCTCGAGCGAGCCCGCCTCCTCGGGCAAGCCCGCCTCCTCGCCATCGTCTGCGACGGCGTCCTCCATCTCCTGCTCCTGCTGTCCCTCATCTACGGGCATCGTGACGATCCTCTCAAGTGGGTTGCGCTTGTCAAGCGACCGCCGGTCACTGTCTCCAGCGCCGGCGGCTGGCCGCTAGGCCATCGGCAGCGACATGCCCGCCGGTTTTCGCTCCTCGCCGCTCGCCGGGGGCGCCGGGGGAGCCGGGGGAGCGCCGGGTCCACCCACCTGCACGATCGGCAGGCTCATCGGCGCGGGCGCTGGTGCGGATGCGGGTGCGGTCGCCGGGGTGGCCATCGCCAGCAGTCCCCGCGCGGCCTGGCGAATCGCCTGCGAGGCCGGATCGTCGGGGTCCTCGAGCACCAGCGGCACCCCCCCGTCGGCGTGCTCGCGCAGGGGCATCGTCAGCGGCACCTTCCCCAGCAGCGGCACCTCCAGCTCGTCCGCCAGCTCCTGGCCGCCGCCCTCTCCGAAGATCTGAAAGCGCTCCCCCGCGGGCGTCACGAAGCCCGACATGTTCTCGATCACCCCGCAGATCTCCAGCGACACCTTGTGCGCCATCTCCGCCGCCCGCCGCGCCACCCGCTGGGCCGTGGCCTGGGGGGTGGTCACGATCGCGAACCGCGCCTGGGGCAGCAGCTGCGCGAGCGTCATCGACACGTCCCCCGTGCCCGGCGGCAGGTCGATCAGCAGGTGGTCCAAACCGCCCCAGTCCACGTCCTGCAGGAACTGGGTGAGCGCCTTGTGCAGCATCGGCCCCCGCCACACCACCGCCGCGTCCTCCGCCACGAAGAAGCCGATCGACATCACCTTCACCCCCTGCGCCTCCAGCGGGATGATCTTCCGCTCCCCCGACACCTGTGGCCGCGTGGCCCCGAGGCCGAGCATTCGCGGGATCGAGTAGCCCCACACGTCCGCGTCCAGCACCCCCACCCGCTTACCCTCCATCGCCAGCGCCGCCGCCAGGTTCGCCGTGAGCGTGGACTTGCCCACGCCCCCCTTGCCCGAGCCCACGCACACCACGTTCGCCACCCGCGCCAACGTCCCGTCGGGCAGGCTTCCCCGCCCGAGCTTCTGCTGCAGCGCCGCCTTCTGCGCGTCCGTGAGCACGTCGAAGTACACGTTCACGTGACTCACCCCCTCCAGCGCCGCCACCGCGTTGGTCACCGAGCTCTGGAAGTGCCCCCGGATCGGGCAGCCCGCCGTGGTCAGCGACACCGTCACGTCCACCACCCCGTTCGCGGACATCTCGATCGAGCGCACCATGTCCAGCTCCACGATCGAGCGCCTCAGCTCGGGGTCGATCACGCTCCGAAGCGCCTCCGTGATCTGCTCCTTGTCCGTCATGGCCTCATTGTGCCATGCCCGTGAGCGATGCTCTCCCGAGTGGGGTCCTCACGCTCAACAGGCCATCTGGCGCCAAGAGGGCCGGCTTTGCCGGCCCGGCGTAAGAGCCCTACACGGCGGGAGGGGGTACCGGGGGAGGGCCTGCCCTCCCCCAGGGAAGAATTGCCCCCGGGGCGGCGGGGAACCACCCCGGGGGCGAGGGAGGAGAGGGTGCTCCTTTCCACCGGCGGGATATGGGGCCGGCAGACCTTCCCGAGCTCAGCCTGTACCGAGCGCGCCGCTTTCCGGCGCCTCCGGGTCTCCTCAGGCCCGGAGTGGGAGAAGTTCGTGTCGGATCAGACCAGGCTCTGGATCCGCTCCTGGAGCCTGTCCGCCAGCCCTTCGCCGTCCTGGCGGCGCTTGCGCAGCTCCCGTTCCACGCTCACCCGCGCTTTGCGGATCTCGCGCTCGATGCGCTTGCGCGCCGTGTCCCCGCGGCGCTCGAAGCGGCGCAGCTGAGCCTGGGTCTTGGTGCCGCTGGAGTACGTGGAGAGGGTTTCGTTCACGGTGGACACCACCCGCTCGCGCGCGATCAGCGCCGCGCCCACGGGGATCAGCACCGCGCGCTCGGCATAGGAGGTGTTGCTGCTCGCGAGCGGGCTGGTCCGTGCGGCGCCGTTGCGCCTGGCGCTCGCGGCGCCCTTGGCGGCGCTCGCTTTCGCGGCCGGTTTGCGGGCTTTGGCGGTTTTCGGAGTTGTGGTTGCTACTGGGGGCATCTTGAGAGGGGTCTCCTTCGTGTTGGAGGCTCGTGGGTATCGATGCTGCGGCGGCGGTGCCGGCGGCGCTCCTGGGGGTGCGCTCTGGGCGAGCTTAGCAGCGAACGTCTGTTTGTAAACCGATGTTTGGAGATTGTTACACCCT
>DATJVV010000125.1:0-3399 GCA_035501635.1 Solirubrobacteraceae bacterium
GGTCAGCAGGGGACCAACTGGACGCTTACGCTCTATTTGAGGCCAGGGTTTGCCTTGCGGATCGAGCGTGTCAGCTCGCGATGGGCTCAACTGGCGATCGATCGCGGCAACGTCGCGAGGTAATCGTCTCCGAGCCTGCGCACTCGCCGCGCGTATTCACGGTCAATGAACAGCGTTGCGTTGGGCTTGACGAGGCCATTGATGACGGCGATCTGCGGGCGATCGAACCCGCGTTCCGCCAATTCCTGCGGGGCGCCATTGTCGAGGATGCAGTACAGACGGTAGTGCCGTCGGCCGGGGCCGGTGCGCCGAATCTCGTGGTAGCCGCTCATCTTGCCGTGCATCGCCTCCCACATTCCGCCGCCGCTGAACGCAGGAGGAGGCGCCGCGCGAACGACCTCGAGCACCGCCATCAGCTTTGCCCGCACGCCCGTGGGGCAACCCCGCAGGAACTCCATGGCAGGCATTGCTCCGCCAGGTTCTCGGTAGTAGACAACACCCCACATCGCGCCTCGACGATAGGCGCCTCCGTGGATGTTATGAGGGCATACGGCTATGCGGCCTGACGAGTTGGCTGTGCCGGCCGACGCACGATCTTCACCTCGGCCCCCAGAGCTTCCGCCATCGCAATGATCGTCCGCAACTCCGGATTGCCAGGCGCCGTCAGTGTGCGCCGCACGCTCGCCGGGTTCTTGCCGATCCGCCGAGCCAGCTCCGCCTTGCTCAACCCACGCTCTCCCCGTAGCTCGTCGAGGGCCCGCACGATCCCATCCACCATCTCGATCTCGTGCCGCTCACGCTCGAACTCCAGCCGGAACTCGGGATCGGCGAGCTGCTCGGCGAGGAAGCGCTCATGAAAGCTCGTCTCCGACACAGTCACGACTGTAGCACAGATGTTACGCCACGTTGGAAAGGCGGCCCACAAACCCTCAACCACCCTCAAGGAAAAGGACGTGAAAAGGACGTGGCTCCTAAAGAAGGCTCTTCAAGGCCTCCTCGGCCCGACCCGGCCACCCCCCAGAAACCGCATGATTGAGCCAGAAACTCAGATGGCGAGACTCGGAATCGAACCGAGGACACCACGATTTTCAGTCGTGTGCTCTACCAACTGAGCTATCTCGCCGCGAGCCCGGTCCTGGGTTGGCCGGGCCACCGATCTTAACGGCTCCCGCGCCCCCCGTGAGGGCCGCAACGCATCCACCGGGCTCGGCCCCGTCCGTCTATGGCTTTCTATTGACCCATGACCAGGCGATAGAAAACGCTAGACTCGCGGGGGTGCAGAAGCGCGACAACCCCTACACGCCGGGCGCGGGACGCAAGCCGCCGACCCTCGCCGGGCGAGATCGGGAGCTGGAGCGCTTTCGCGGGCTCATCGAACGCCTGGGCTCGGGTGGATACGAGCGCAGCCTGATCTACTCGGGCCTGCGGGGAGTCGGGAAGACCGTCCTGCTGATGGAGCTCGACGCGCTCGCCAGCGAGGCCGGCTGGGCCACCACCGACGTGCAGGAGGTCGGCTCCCAGCCGGACTTCCGGGTCACGTTCGCCCGCATGGCCGCCCGCCTGTTGCGGGAGATGAGTCGCCGTCACCGGATCAGGGATCGAGTCGAGCGGGCGCTCGGCGTGGTGAAGGCATTCAGCCTCGCCCATCACCCGGCGAGCTTCGAGGAGGGCTGACACCCCTCCGCCAAGTCTCCCGGCGCGCCGCCTTCCTACGCCGCCGCGAACTCCGCCACCAGCGCCTCGTAGGTCTGCCGCAGGCCCTCCTCGATCGCCACCTCCGCCCGCCAGTCCAGCTCCCGCTGGGCCCGGGACACGTCAAGGCAGCTGTGCTGCAGCTCTCCCGGGCGCAGGTCCTCGAGCTGGGGCTCGATGCGCTTGCCCGCGATCTCCCGCAGACGCTCCCACAGGCTCATCACGTCGCTCTGCACTCCCGTGGCGATGTTGTAGGTACCCCGCCTGCCAGCCGCCCGGCGCAGGGCGCTCACCACGTCCGCCACGTACACGTAGTCCCGCGTGGGCCTGCCGTGGCCGTAGAGCTTGGGACGCTCCTCCGCGTAGAGCTTGTGCGCGAAGATCGCCACCACCCCCGCCTCCCCGTGCGGGTTCTGGCGGGGGCCGTACACGTTGCCAAGCCGCGTCACAGCGTTCGCCACCCCCGAGGAGAGGCTCCAGGTCTTCACGTAGGCCTCCCCCGCCCACTTGGACGCTCCGTAGGGGGACAGCGGCGCGGGCTCGCGCTCCTCACCGGTGGGCATCGGCGCCTCGTCCCCATACAACGCTCCCCCCGTGGAGGTGAACACCACCGGCACCCCCATGCCATTCGCCGCCTCCACCACGTTCAGCGTGCCCTTCACGTTGACCTCGCAGTCGCGCCTGGGGTTCTGCACGGAGGCCGTCACGCTCGCCTGCGCCGCCAGGTGGAAGACCGCCTCCGGGCTCACCTCCCGCACGAGCTCTCGCACCCGCTCGCCCTCCACGATGTCCAGCTCCACCAGCCGCGCCCCCTCCGCCACCCGCTGCGCGCTGCCCGAGGAGAGGTCGTCGATCACCGTCACCGCGTAGCCGTCTTGGAGCAGGGAGTCCACGACGTGCGAGCCGATGAAGCCCGCCCCGCCCGTCACGATGGCTGCTCTGGAGGCCATTCCGCGGGCCAATCTATCCAAACGCCGGCCCGCGCCTCTCGCCGGCCCTACACCGCCGCCGAGCTCAGCACCTCTTCGGCCCGCGCGATCGACGCGTCGATCCGTCCCAGCAGCTCCGCGTCCTCCTCGCCGCTGAGCAGGTACCGGCGCAGCGTGGCCAGCACGCGGCGCACGATCGCCATCGCCCTCTGCTCGTCCCGCGCGGTGAGCTCACCCCGCTCCACCAGCTCGGCGATGCGCCGCAGCGAGGGTTCGATCACCTCGCCCTGCACGTCCCCCGCCGTGAGCCCGTCCTCGATCGCCTGCGCGATCGCCCCCTCCGCGGGCTCCGCTTCGCCGCGCTCGAGCGCCGCCCCGAACGTCGCCAGCGCGGTCTCCGCCACGGCCATCGGGTCCGCCCGCACCTGCTCGCGCGCGTCCGGCCCCGAGCGGCCGAGCACCTCCATGAAAGCGTCCAGCAGCACCGGGTCGAAGTGCCGGCCCCGTTCCTCGCCCATCATCCCCACCGCCTCCTCCACCGAGTACGCCTTGCGGTACACCCGGTCGCTGGTGAGCGCGTCGAACACGTCCGCGATCGCCACGATCCGCCCCTCCAGCGGGATCGCCTCCCCCTTCAGCCCCCGCGGGTAGCCGCTGCCATCCCACTTCTCGTGGTGGCTCAGCGCGATCGTCGCCGCCATGTCGAGGATCGCCGAGCTCGACCCTTTCAGCAGCCTGTGCCCCTCCTCGGCATGCGTCTCCACGATCGCCCGCTCCT
>DATJVV010000126.1:0-5125 GCA_035501635.1 Solirubrobacteraceae bacterium
TCGGAGGCGTCCACCAGCAGCAGCACGCCGTCGACCATCGTCAGGCCCCGCTCGACCTCGCCGCCGAAGTCGGCGTGGCCGGGAGTGTCGATGATGTTGAGCTTCACGCCCCTATAGGTGAGGGAGGTGTTCTTGGCGAGGATCGTGATGCCCTTCTCGCGCTCCAGGTCCATCGAGTCCAGCACCCGGGTGGCGACGTCCTGGCCCTCGCGGAAGGCGCCGGACTGCCAGAGCATGGCGTCCACGAGGGTGGTCTTGCCGTGGTCGACGTGGGCGACGATGGCGACGTTGCGGATGTCCTGGCGGGGTGTGAGCACGGCCCGACAGGCTAGCGACGTGCGGCGGCGGCTCTGAGACCGGTGCTCAGGCCGAAGCGGGCGAGGGCGGTGGGATAGCGCTCGGCGGCGGCCACCGTCTGCTCCAGGGCGGCGGCGAAGCGGCGTATCTCGGACTCCTGCACAACGAGGGCGGGCAGGGCCTTGATGACGTTCATGCGGTGGCCGGCGACCTGGCAGAAGATGCGGTGCTGGTGAAAGAGGGGCACGGTGACGAGCTGGGCGAAGAGGCCCGCCTGGCGGCGCTCGACGGCATGCCACAACGCCCGCCCGGCGCGGCCGGCGGGGGGACCGAATTCGATCGCCCACATCAGGCCCAGGCCGCGGACCTCCCTGACGACCTCGTAGCGCTCGGCCAGGGGCCGGGTGAGCTCCAGGAGCAGCTCGCCCATGCGCTGGGAGCGCTCCACGAGGCCCTCGCGGTCGATCACGGCGAGCGTGGCCAGCGCGGCGGCGGCGGCGAGGTCGTTGCCGCCGAAGGTGGAGCCGTGGCGGACGGCGCGCTCCATGCCGTCGAAGACGCGGTCGAAGGCCTCACGGGAGACGAGCAGGGCGCCGATCGGGACGAGGCCGCCGGAGAGGGCCTTGGAGAGGCAGATGATGTCGGGCTGCAGGCCCCAGCGCTCGCCGGCGAGGAAGCGGCCGGTGCGGCCGAGGCCGGTCTGGACCTCGTCGCAGACAAACAGGGCGCCGGCGCCGCGGCAGAGCTCCTGAGCCCCTCGCAGATAGCCCTCCGGGGGCAGGTTCACGCCCTTGCCCTGGACGGGCTCGAGCACCACGGCGGCCACGTCGCCGCGTTCGAGCTCCCGGCGCATGGCCTCCAGGTCGCCCCAGGGCAGGGGGGTGCAGTCGGGTAGGAGAGGTCCGAAGCCGGCGCGGAACTCCTCGTTGCCGTTGATCGAGAGGGACCCGAGGGTGAGGCCGTGGAAGGCGTGCTCGGCGTAGAGGATGCGGGACCTTGCGGTGGCGGCGCGGGCGATCTTGATGGCGGCCTCCACCGCCTCGGTGCCGGTGTTGGCGGGGACCATCGCGGCGACGCTGGCGGGGGCGCGGGTGAGGAGCTCCTGGGCGAGGACGCCGCTGAGCAGGGTGACGCCGAGCTGGGGCAGGTTGGCGGTGTGGGCGTCCAGCGTTTCCCGCACGGCGCGCAGGGCCTGGGGGTGGTTGCGGCCGATGGCGAACACGCCGTAGCCGCCGAAGAGGTCCAGGTAGCGCTCGCCGCGGGCGTCGATCAGATGGGCCCCCTCTCCCCCGCTCCATCGCCGGTGAAATCCGAGCGTGCGCAGGATCCTGCCCATCTGGGGATTGAGGTGGCGGTCGTTGAGCTCGAGCTCCTCGCCGGCGCGCTCGCGCAGGATCGCGTCGATGCTCCATTCGTTCCGCGGGTCCTGTCTAACCATGGTTATACGGTGGCTTCGAGAGCATTCATTCCTCCTGCAGACCCTGTCTAACCATGGTTATACGGTGGCTTGAAAATAGAGTGAGACCCGCGAGAGTGAGACCCCGCGCCCGAGCACCGTAGCCCAGCCCTCCCTGGGGGCGGGACATCCACATGGCAAAAGAGCCCTGGTAGGCTGATCCAACGGTGCCAGAAGAACGTATCTTGGAGTCGGTGCCGAGCGCGGGCCTTCCCGTGGAGGGCACTCTGATGGACAGGGCCTCGCGAGCGGTGCTGGACGTGGCTCGAGTGGTGCTCGAAGAGCTGGACCTGGACACGGTGCTGGACCGTGTGCTCGAGTCCGCGCAATCGCTGACGCAGGCGCGCTACGCGGCGTTGGGTGTGCTGGACGACTCGCGGACGGAGCTCGCGCGCTTCCTGACGCGGGGGATCGACGCGGAGACGCGGACGCGGATCGGCGCGCTGCCCCGCGGGCGGGGGGTGCTGGGGGAGCTGATCGAGCACCCGGCGCCGCTTCGGCTTGCGGACGTGGGCCAGCACCCGCGCTCCTACGGGCTGCCGCACGGGCATCCTCCGATGCGAACCTTCCTGGGCGCGCCGATCGTGGTGGAGGGGGTGCCGTTCGGCAACCTGTACCTCACCGAGAAGGCGAGCGGAGCGGGGTTCTCCGACGCCGACGAGGAGGCGATCGTGATCCTCGCGGAGTTCGCGGGCGTGGCGATCGACCACGCGCGGCGGTACGCGGGCGCGCGCGAGGATCGCGACGAGCTCGCGCGGACGGTGGACGCGTTGCAGGCGACGACGCAGATCGCGCGGGCGCTGGGGGGCGAGACGGATCTGGAGGTGATCCTCGAGCTGGTGGCCAAGCGGGGTCGGGCGCTGGTGTCGGCGCGCACCCTGCTGATCGAGCTGGTGGAGCGCGACCGGCTGGTGGCGGCCGCGGGGGCGGGCGAGCTGGGCGAGGGGATCATCGGAGCGAGCGTGCCGATCGAGGGCTCGCTGGCCGGCCAGGCTCTGCGCACGCTCACCACGCAGCGTGTCGAGGACTCGCTGAACCGGGCGCGCTTCGAGGAGCACGGCGGCGGGCTGCTGGGGCTCACCGCGCAGGCCGGTCTGGTCGTCCCGCTCGTGTTCCGGGGCCGGGCGCACGGGGCGCTGCTGGCGCTGGACCGCCTGCGGGAGGGCCCGGGGTTCACCGACCAGGACGTGCGGCTGCTGGAGGCGTTCGCGGCGAGCGCGGCGACGGCGGTGGCCACGGCGCAGTCGGTGGCGTCCGAACGCAACCTGCAGCGGCTGGCGGCGGCGGAGGGCGAGCGGGGTCGCTGGGCGCGGGAGCTGCACGACGAGACGCTGCAGAGCCTGGGGGCGCTGCGGCTGACGCTCTCGAGCGCGGCGCGGGCGAAGCCCGTGGAGCAGCTGCCGGGGACGATCGCCGAGGCGACGGGGCAGCTGGAGAGCATGATCGCGGACCTGCGGTCGCTGATCGCGGACCTGCGGCCGGCGGCGCTGGACGAGCTGGGCCTGCAGGCGGCGCTGGACGCGCTGGCGGAACGGACGGCGGGCGGGGGCGTGGCGGTGGACGTGCACATCGACCTCGCGCACGAGCAGGGTCGGGCGGCGGGGCGGCACACTCCGGAACTGGAGATCGCGGCGTATCGGATCGTGCAGGAGGCGCTGACGAACGCGGTGAAGCACGGGCACGCCAGGCGGATCGCGGTGGAGGTGCAAGAGGACGAGGCGGCGATCGAGCTCAGCGTTCGCGACGACGGCGAGGGCTTCGACCCGGGCGCGAAGGCGGGGGGCTTCGGATTGCCGGGGATGCAGGAACGGGTGGAGCTGCTGGAGGGCAGCCTCTCGATCGACTCGGCGCCGGGTCGGGGAACGGTGGTGCGTGCGACTCTGCCCACCGCGGGCCAGGCGGGCGTGGCGGCGGCCTCCGCCGGCGCGGCCTCTTAGTCGGGTGCCCGACTCATAGCGGGTTCTGTCCTCAGCGACACCGATCCCGAGCTCCTGCGGGCGTTGGGCGAGCCGGGCATGTACGGGGGCGGGGAGAAGGTGAAGCGGGTGGAGGTGCGGGAGACGCACGGCTCGCGGGTGTTCCTGGCGGGGGAGCTGGGGTACAAGGTGAAGAAGCCGATCAGACTGGACTTCTTCGACTACTCGACGCTTGCGCGGCGGCTGGCGGCGTGCCGGGAGGAGGTGCGGGTGAACAGGCGTCTGGCGGAGGACCTGTATGTGGGGGTGCGGGCGATCGTGGCGGACGAGGGGGGCTTCAGGTTCGCGCCGGAGGAGGCGGCGGGGGCGGTGGAGTACGCGGTGCTGATGGAGAGGTTCCGCGAGCAGGACACGCTGGCGGGGCTGATCGAGGCGGGGGAGCTGCGCGGCGAGGACGTGGACGCGGTGGCGCGGCGGCTGGCGAGCTTTCACCGGGAGGCGGCGAGGGTGCCGGCCACCACGCGCGGGCGTCGCGGCGAGGGCGTGTGCGGCAGCGCCGCGGAGCTTGCGCACCGGTGGGAGGCGAACGTGGAGCAGCTGGCCGGGATTGGAGCGCCGGGGGAGTGGCACGTGGACGTGGCGAGGGGCTTTGGCGAGCGTTTCGTGGGCGAGCACGAGGAGCTGATCGAGGCGCGCCGGCGGGCGGGGCTGGTGCGGGAGGGGCACGGGGACCTGCGCTGCGATCACGTGCTGGCGCGGCCGCGGGTGCGGGTGGTGGACGCGATCGAGTTCGACGTTTCGCTGGCGCGATTGGACGTGGCGTTCGACCTGGCGTTCCTGGCGATGGACCTGGAGGCGCACGGGCGGCGGGATGCGGCGGAGCGGCTGCTGGCGGCCTACGGGGCGTCGGGGGGTGAGCTGGCGGGGGAGCCGCTTGAGTCCTTCTATGGGGCGCACTGGGCGATGGTGCGGGCGAAGGTGGCGCTGCTGGCGGGCCGGCGAGAGCAGGCGGGGGCGCGGTGGGAGCTGGGGGAAGCGCTGTGCTGGCGAGCTCGCGCGCGTGCGGGCGCGGGCGGGCGGGCGGACGCGCGAGACACACGCGACGCGGGCGCGCGCGGGCGCGCGGGCCTGCCGTTCTCGATAGTTGTGTGCGGGCCGGCGGGCACGGGCAAGTCGACGCTGGCAAGCGAGTTGGCGGAGCGCAGCGAGGCGGGGGTGCTGGCCTCGGACGTGTTGCGCAGGCGGATGGCGGGGCTGGGCGCGAACGAGCGGGGCGGCGCGGAGCTCTACCGGAGCGAGCGGGTGCACGAGGTGTACGAGCTGCTGGCGAGGGAGGCGGGCGGGCGGCTGGAGCGGGGGGAGAGCGTGATCGTCGACGCGACGTGCCGAGCGCGGGCGGACCGGGCGCCGATCCTCAGGGCGCTGCGTGACGCGGGGGTGGGGGCTGGGAGCCTGT
>DATJVV010000127.1:0-6579 GCA_035501635.1 Solirubrobacteraceae bacterium
GAGCGCTTTCGCGGCATCACCCGCCCGAGCCGCCGGGGCTCCTCGGCGCGCTTCCTCACGGACGTGATCGTGGAGATGGGCCTGGCCTCGCGCGGCCAGGTCGACGAGGCGATCGAGAGCTCGCGCAACATCGGCACCACCCCCGAGCGGGCGCTGCTGGACGCCGGCGCGCTCACCCCCGACGGGCTCTCGCGCGCGCTGGCCGAGCGCTATGGCCTGGACTATCTCGACCTGGGGGTCTTCAGCGTCGACATGAGCGCCGCCAACCTCGTCTCCACCGTCGCGGCCAAGCGCTACCAGGCGGTACCGGTGGCCTTCGCGGACGAGCGCACGCTGCTGGTGGCGATGGCCGACCCCGCCAACGTGCTGGCGGTGGACGACATCGCGATCATGACCGGCTATGAGATCCGCGTGGCGGTGGCCCCGCCCGATGACATCGCCGCGCTGATCGCCCGCCTGGACCGTCTCGAGGACGTCGTCGCGGACACCGGCGGCGAGCTCGAGCTCGAGCAGGGCGAGGGCGCGGAGGTGGTCGAGCTGCACGAGACCGCCGAGGACGCGCCGGTGGTCAAGCTGGTCAACCAGGTGGTCGCCCAGGCGGTGGAGCGCGGCGCCTCGGACATTCACCTCGCCCCCGACGGTCGCGAGCTGCGGGTGCGCTTTCGCGTGGACGGCGTGCTGCAGGACGTCACCACGATCCCCCGGCGCATGGCCCCGGGGGTGATCTCGCGCGTGAAGATCATGGCCGAGCTGAACATCGCCGAGCGCCGCCTGCCCCAGGACGGGCGCGTGGGGCTCACCGTGGACGGCCGCCACGTGGACCTGCGCGTGGTCACGCTGCCCAGCGTGCACGGCGAGGCGATCGTGCTGCGCGTGCTCGACAAGGCCGCGGTGGTGGTGGAGCTCGACCGCCTGGGCATGGCCGAGCCCGAGCGCGAGCGCTTCGAGCGCGCCTTCAACGAGACCCACGGCGCGGTGCTCGTCACCGGCCCCACCGGCTCGGGCAAGTCCACCACCCTCTACGCCGCGCTGCAGCGCCTGAACACGCCCGAGAAGAACATCATCACCGTGGAGGACCCCGTGGAGTACGAGATCGCGGGGCTCACCCAGGTGCAGGTCTCGCCCAAGGTCGGCCTCACCTTCGCGGCGGGCCTGCGCTCGATGGTGCGCGCCGACCCCGACGTGATCATGATCGGGGAGATCCGCGACCGCGAGACCGCCCAGATCGCCGTGGAGTCCGCGCTCACCGGCCATCTGGTGCTCTCCACGCTCCACACCAACGACGCCCCCTCGGCGATCACGCGCCTGATCGAGATGGGCATCGAGCCCTTCCTGGTGGCCTCCGCGCTGGATTGCGTCGTCGCCCAGCGCCTGGCGCGCATGCTCTGCCCGCACTGCAAGCGGCGCACGATCATCCCCGCGGAGATGCTGCGCGAGAGCGGCTACAAGGCGGTGATCGACCTCGAGGCCTACGAGCCGGTGGGCTGCCGGCGCTGTGGCAACAGCGGCTATCGCGGGCGCATCGGCATGTACGAGGTGATGAGCGTCACCCCCGAGGTGCAGCGCATGGCCCTGGAACGGCGCCCCGCCGAGGAGATCCGCGACGTGGCGGTGCGCCAGGGGATGCGCCGCCTGCGCGACGACGGCCTGGAGAAGGTCCGCCAGGGACGCACCTCGATCACCGAGGTCGCGCGCGTGATCGGCAGCGGCTGAGACGGCGCGCCGTCGAGCGCGATCTGCGCCGCTAACGAGCGGGCGAAGTTCTGCCGATAGGCCAGGCATGGACATAGATTTCGCTGAGCTTCTGATGGAGGTCGTCTCCCGCCGCGCCTCGGACCTTCACCTGAGCGCCGGCGCCCACCCCACCGTGCGCGTGCGCGGACGCCTCTCGCCGCTGGAGGACTACCCCTCGCTCTCGCCCTCGGACACGCGCGAGATCGTCTACTCGATCCTCACCGGCGACCAGCGCCAGCGCCTGGAGACCAACTGGCAGCTGGACTTCGCCTACTCGATCCCCGGCCACGCCCGCTTTCGCGTCAACGCCTACTACCAGCGCGGCGCGATCGGCGCGGCCTTCCGCCTGATCCCCTTCGGCCTGGCCTCGATCGAGGAGCTCGGCCTGCCCCCGGCGGTGCACGAGTTCACGCGCAAGCCCCGCGGCTTCGTGCTCGTCACCGGCCCCACCGGCTCGGGCAAGTCCACCTCGCTGGCGGCGATGATCGACGCGATCAACGAAAGCCGCGAGGAGCACATCATGACGATCGAGGACCCGATCGAGTTCCTGCACGGCCACAAGCGCTGCCTGGTCAACCAGCGCGAGCTGGGCTCCGACGCCCAGAGCTTCGGCGAGGCGCTGAAGGCCGCGCTGCGCCAGGACCCCGACGTGATCCTCGTGGGCGAGATGCGCGACCTGGAGACGATCTCCACCGCCCTCACCGCGGCCGAGACCGGCCATCTGGTGTTCGCCACCCTGCACACCCAGGACGCCGCCCAGACGATCGACCGCGTGATCGACGTCTTCCCCGCCCACCAGCAGGGCCAGGTGCGGGTGCAGCTCTCGGTGGCGCTGCAGGGCATCATGACCCAGCAGCTGCTGCCCACCGCCGACGGCGCCGGGCGCGTGGTGGCCACCGAGGTGCTCGTGCCCACCCCCGCCGTGCGCAACCTGATCCGCGAGGGCAAGACCCACCAGATCTACTCGGTGCTGCAGACCGGCTCCGCGCAGGGGATGCAGACGATGGACGCCTCGCTGGCGGCGCTCGTGCGCGCCAACAGGATCAGCCAGAAGCTCGCCGAATCGCGCTCCAGCACCCCCGAGGAGCTCAGGCGCCTGATGATCGGCGGCCCTCCGGCCCCGGCGGCGAGAGCCGCCTAGCGGGAGCCACGGGCATGGAGGCCGTCACATGAGCACGTACGTCTTCAAAGCGATGGACCTCGCCGGCGTGAAGGCCGGGGGGGAGATCGAGGCCGACTCCAAGCAGGCCGTCAGCGAGCAGCTGCGCGCGCGCGGGCTGATCGTGCTCGACGTGGGGGAGAAGTACGCCTCGCGCGAGATCGAGCTGAGCTTCCTCAAGCGCGCCCCCGCCGGGGACCTCGCGATCTTCGCGCGCCAGCTCGCCACGATGATCACCTCCGGCCTGTCGATCCTGCGCGCCCTCTACGTGCTGGAGGAGCAGACCGAGAACAAGTTCCTGAAGGAGACGATCGTTGCCGTGCGCAAGGACGTCGAGGGCGGCGCCCCGCTGAGCGAGGCGATGTCGCGCCACCCGAAGGTCTTCAGCCCGCTGTTCGTGGCGATGACCCAGGCGGGGGAGACCGGCGGCGTGCTGGAGAGCTCGCTGCTGCGCGTGGCCGACCAGCTCGAGAAGGACGCCTCGCTGCGCCGCCAGATCCGCGCCGCGATGGTCTACCCGACGCTCGTGATCACCTTCGCGATCGGCGTGATGCTCGCGCTGGTGGCCTTCCTGATACCCGTCTTCGAGAACGTGTTCAAGGAATTCGGCGGGCAACTGCCGGCGATCACCCAGGTCTCGGTGGCGATGTCTCACGCCGTCACCGGCTACTGGTGGCTGTTGATGATCGTCACCGCCGCGGTCCTGACCGCGTTCTTCAAGTGGAAGCGAACGTCGTGGGGACGCCCGCAGTGGGACCGCTTCCGGCTGCGCCTGCCGATGAAGATCGGCACGATCGTCCAGCAGGTCGCCGTGGCGCGCTGGTCGCGCACGCTCGCGTCGCTGACGAGCGCGGGCGTGCCACTGCTGCAGGCACTGGAGATAACCGGCCGCACCGCCGGCAACGTCGTGGTGGAAGAGTCGATGGAGGGCGTGATCGCCTCCGTCAAGCGCGGCGGCACGATCGCCGCGCCGCTCGCCCAGGCCTCGATCTTCCCCCGCATGGTCACCCACATGGTCGGCGTCGGCGAGGAAACCGGCGCCCTGGACGCGATGCTCGACAAGATCGCCGAGTTCTACGAGGACCAGGTCGAGGCCTCCGTGAAGGCCCTCACCTCGATCATGGAGCCGATCATGATCATCGTCATCGGCGGCATGGTCGGCTTCATCGTGATCTCGATGTACATGCCGCTGTTCGAAGTCTACAACCACATCGAATAGGCGAATCAGCCGACGCGAAGCCGCCCGCCCTCCACGGAGAGCGAGATGCGCCCGTCGAGCAGTTCCAGCAGCTCGGCGCCGACGAGCTCGCGCCGCCAGCCGCGCAGGGTGCGCACGTCGGCCTCCCGGCCCAGGCGATGGCAGGTGACGATCGCCTGCAGGTCGGCGCGGGCGGCGAGCAGCTCGTAGGCGAGGTGGGCCTCGCGCGCGCGGCCGCGCACGAGCGCCTCGGCGAGGGCGATCAGCGGCGCGTCCTCGGGGTCGGGCGCGGGCGGGCGGGCGTGCTCGGGCAGGGGCTGCACGGGCAGCTCGCCGCCGCGGCGCACGGCGTCCAGCAGCTCGCGCCCGCGTCCGCGCAGGTTGCCGGCGTTCACGCCGCGGATCTGCTCGAGCTGGGTGGGCGAGCCGGGACGGCGCTTGGCGACCTCCACGAGGGCGGCGTCGGAGAGAACGCTCTGCACCGGGCGGTCCTGGCGTTGGGCGAGCTCCTCGCGCCAGCGCACCAGCTCCCGCGCCACCGTCTGGGAGGCGGGTCCCAGGCCGCGCACGCGGGGCAGGCGCACGAGCACGCTCTCGAGATCGCGCTCGTCGCCGGCGTCCTGCAGGGACTCGCACTCCTCGCGCGCCCATTGCAGGCGCCCGAGGTCGGAGAGGCGGTCTTCCAGCGCCGCCGCGAGCTCCAGCAGGTGCACCACGTCCTCGCGGGCGTAGGCGAGCTGCTCGGCCGAGAGCGGCCGGGCGTCCCAGCGGGTGAAGCTCGCGCTCTTTGACACCTTCACGCCCAGCACCTGGGAGAGCAGCGAGTCGTAGGAGGCCTGGGCGGGCATGCCCGCGAAGCCGGCGGCCACCTGGGTGTCGAAGACGTTTCGCACCTCGCCGCCCAGGCGGCGCTTGACGAGCGCCACGTCCTGGCGGCCGGCGTGCGCCACCACGCAGATTTCGGGGTCGGCGAGCGCCCGCGCCAGCGGCGCCAGGTCGATGTCCTCGCGCAGCGGGTCCACGAGCTCGATCCGCTCGGGATGGGCGGGATCTCGATCCCCGTCGGGCACCGCCAGCTGGATCAGGCACAGCAGCGTGCGGTAGCGGCCCTCGCCCATGAACTCGGTGTCGAGCGCGATCCGCCCGCTGCGCCGCGCCGCCCGGGCGATCGCCCGCAGGTCGGGGCTCTCAGGGGCCATGAGGCGATACCCTCAGCGGCTCGTGGCGAGCGAGAACGGGAAAAAGGGCGCGAAGGCGGGCGCGAAGGACGAGGATCATGGGCCGCGGGAGTGTATGCCCTGTCGCGGCAGCGGTCAGGTGATCTCGAAACTGGGCGGGGAGGAAACCACCAGGCCGTGTCCCTGGTGCGGGGGCAGCGGCGAGCGCACCGCGAGCGCGGACGCGCAGGCCGCGTGGCGCGAGCGCCGGGCCGCGGAATCGGAGACGCCGGGCGCCGAGCGCGGCACGGAGCCCGCGGCGGCGCCCGAGCCGCCCGACGCGGCCGCCTGAGTCGCCTGAGGCTGCAGCCGAGACTCGAACATCCGGCCGCTCGTCCACAGGGCGTTGCGGCGCTCAAGCTCCGAGACGCGACGGTCGATGCCTATCCGGACAAGCCAGCGTCGCGGTGCAAGCGCAGAACACGTCCCCGGACGGTTCGATGGCAAAGCCGGCGCCCTCGCGGTTGGAGGGCGTTTCGCCGAGTGAGGCGGTTCACCGAGGGCTGGCGCCCATTTCGATTCAAGGAGCATCAATGTTGTATCGACTGCGCCAGCGCTCGAAGGATGAGGGTGGTTTCACGCTCATCGAGCTTCTGGTTGTGATCCTGATCATCGGCATCCTCGCCGCGATCGCCATTCCGTCGTTCCTGAACCAGAAGAGCAAGGCCTACGACGCTTCGGCGAAGGAGCTTGCGCGGACGGCTCAGACTACGGCGGAGACGTATGCGACCGATCATAACGGCTCATACACACCAATGACAAAGGAAGAACTACACAGCTATGAAACGGGGCTGACTCTCTGCTCCGAAAACGAAGCAAACGCCTGTTTGGTGTCCGTCACCAAACAAGGTGCGGAAACATATGCGGTGACGACAAAAGCCGCGAACACAGGCGACGAATTCACGATCGAACGGAAGGCGGGTGGCGAAATCGCCCGCACGTGCAAAAGCGCAAAAACCGGCTGTTCTGGCAGCGGGAGCGGTAGCTGGTAGTACCAAGCCTAGCTCTTAGAGGCTGAATTGATAAAGGGGCGGCCAGATGGCCGCCCCTTTATCAGTGGCGTTGGTGTCGATGTGTCCATCACAGGTCACGTGCATAAAGGTCAGATGCGGATAGCACGATGTGGAGTTACGAGCCAGTGCCGGGGCTGGCAGACCCGACCACGGACCCTTGGGGGAGCACGCCATGTTGTATCGACTGCGCCAGCGCTCGAAGGATGAGGGTGGTTTCACGCTCATCGAGCTTCTGGTTGTGATCCTGATCATCGGCAT
>DATJVV010000128.1:0-4107 GCA_035501635.1 Solirubrobacteraceae bacterium
CCCTTGAGCCCCCCGCTTGTCAGAGCGCGTGTCGCCCCGGCTGGAAGATGTTCACGGATATATGCGAGTGGAGTGCCCCCGGTTTTGTGGACGCCTGAGTGCTTGGGTCTGTCGGCCTGGGCGGGAAGGATGTGGTGTCTATGCCACGCAGTCGTCGCCCATATCCGGAGGAGTTCCGTCGTGAGGCGGTTGAGCTGGTCCGCGCGAGTGGCCGACCGGTCAGGGAGATCGCGAAGGATCTCGGGGTCAGCGGCCAGTCGCTGTCGACCTGGGTCAAGCGCGCCGAGATCGACGCTGGTCGTGCTCCGGGCGTAACCACCGAGGAACGCGAGGAGTTGCGAAGACTCCGGCGTGAGAACCGGATTCTCCGCGAAGAGCGAGAAATCCTAAAAAAAGCGGCGGCCTTCTTCGCATTCCTCACTCCGCCTACGGCTCCGCGAGGAATATCCGAAAGATCAGCAGCTCACATAGACTTCAACACCAAGTCAACCCGTGTCCACCAGACCGGGGGCGGCCCAGAGCACTTCCGCGGGGGCGCCTGGAACGAGCCACCATGCGTGGTCGTCTACCACATTTGGGGTCGCTGGCGGACCAACGCCGGGGTGCGCGAGCAGGGAGCCATCTTCTGCGGGCTCGATCGCCGACTGGGTTGCGCCCGAGGGGAGCGGCAGCCGTGACAGCAGCGATCGCGCGTCGGACCGCGCGGCAGATTCATTTTCTGCCGCAGTCCTCGAAACCGCAGGTGCGGAAGCTGACGCCAAGACTGCCCGTGCATTGTTGGCGTCCGCGACAGAGATGACACCCGCGCCGATCGACACCGCACAGGCCAGGACAGCGACCGTGCGTGCGGTACGAGCCATCTGACTATTCTACGCCCAAGCGGCACCTACTATTGCTCGTGCATAGGAGCGCGCGTCCGAGCAGAGACCGCGCTTACGCTCGAATCGGACGACAAGCAAGCGGCCCCGCAAGCACCACCGTCGATTCTCGCGAAGCGAAAACCACCCCCTCAAGTCCCAGCCAAAGCCTTCAAGGGCTTCATGCGAGTGACGCGCCAGGCCGGATAGATGCCCCCCAAGACGCCGATGGCGACGCCCACGAGCAGCCCGCGGCCCAACCCCCAGGCGGTGATGGAGGGGGTGATGTAGGCGCCGACGCCGAGGGCGTGGATGAGGAGGTCGGCGCCGATGACGCCCACGAGGAGGCCGATGGCGGCGCCGAGGACGCTGACGGCGATGCCCTCGCCGAAGATGAGGGAGGCTACGCGCAGGGGGGACCAGCCGACGGTGCTGAGCAGGCCGAGCTCGCCCTGGCGTTCGATGATGGCCATGGCCATGGTGTTGGCGACGGAGATGGCGCCGACGATGAGGGCGATGACGACGATGACGAGGATGGCCTTGGCGATGAGGGTGCCGTTGGCGCCGGCGCGGGCGGCCTGCTGGGGGTCTGAGATGACCTGGGTGCCGGGGAAGTCGCGTTCGATGGTGTTGGCGACGGCGGTGGCGCGGCGTCCGGGGGCGAGGTTGACGACGACGTCGGTCTGCTCCCTGGGCTTGTCGGCTAGCTGGCGGGCCTGGGCGAGGGACATGACGGCGCCGGCGTCCTCGAAGAGGATGCCGGAGTGGTAGATGCCGGCGATGCGGTAGGGGTGGCCTTTGAGGAGGATGGTGTGGCCGGGAGCGAGGTGGAGCTGGGAGGCGAGGCGGTCGCCGAGGAGGACTTCGGTGTGCCAGTCGCTCGGGGTGGCGCCGGCGGTGATGACGAGGCCCCTGGCGAAGAAGCCGCGCGGGTCGGCGCCGAAGGTGACGGCGGCTGGTTCTCCCCTGACGGCTTCCACCATCAGCACGAGGGGGGTGGCGTCCTGCACGTAGGGCTTGGCGCGCAGGCGGGGGATGAGGGATTCGGGCAGGATGGAGGCGGTGGGGTCCGAGACGTTGGCCTGGAAGACGCCGAGGCCGGAGCCGCCGAGGTGGACGAAGCCGGCGGCGGCCTGCTTGAGGCCCTGGGTGAAGGAGAGGAGGGCGACGATGGTGGCGACGCCGAGGGCGATGCCGGCGGCGGTGAAGAGGGTGCGGGAGCGGCGGCGAAAGAGGTTGGTGAAGATGATGGCGAGCACGGAATGCGCGTCAGCCGCCGCTGTGGAGCATGGGCTGTTCGGAGACGATGGTGCCGTCGACGATGTTCACGGCGCGATCGGCGCGGGGGGCGATGGCGGAGTCGTAGGAGACGAGCACCATGGTCATGCCGAGGCGGTCGCGGAGGCTGAAGATGAGGTCGAGGACGGTCTCGGAGGTGTTGGAGTCCAGGGCGCCGGTGGGCTCGTCGGCGAGCAGCAGGCGGGGCTCGTTGGCGAGGGCGCGGGCGACGGCCACGCGCTGGCGCTCGCCGCCGGAGAGCTCGGAGGGCAGGTGGTCGGCGCGCTGGGCGAGGCCGACCTCCTCGAGCAGGCGCAGGGCGCGGCGGCGGCGCTCCTGGCGGTGGACGCGGGCGCCGAGGAGGGGCACTTCGACGTTGGCGAGGGCGGTGTGGGCCTCCAGCAGGAGGTGGCGCTGGAAGACGAAGCCCACGAGCTCGCGGCGCTCGCGGGCGGGGTGGGGCTTCCGCCAGATGGGCTGGCCGTCGATGAGCACCCGGCCGGTGTCGGGCTGCTCGAGGCCGCCGATGAGAGCCAGCAGGGTGCTCTTGCCAGAGCCGGAGCGGCCGGTGACGAGCACGGCTTCGCCGGGGGTGATGCGCAGGGAGACGCGACGGAGGGCGCTGACGCGGCCGAAGGACTTGCTGATGCCCTCCACGAGCACCTGGGCACCGCTCACCTGACCACCTGGACGGGATAGTCGAGGTTCACGGTGTGGCCGGCGGAGCGGATGACGGCGCGGAAGGTGAGGGGATAGCCCACGGCGGCGGCGGGCCAGTGGAAGACGTCGGAGAAGCGGCCGGTGAAGAGGTAGTGGGAGCGGTGGGCGACGACCTGGCCGGCGAAGAGGTACTCGTAGGCGACGCTCGCGTGGGCGGGGCGGCCGGCGTTGGTGACGGTGAAGGTGAGCGGCCAGGGGACCTGCACGTGGGGGTTGTGGGTGGCGGCGCGCATGGTGGCGGCGACGGAGCCGGAGCTGGCGCTGACGGTGCCGGCGGCGATTTCGCGGCTGGGTATGGTGGCGGTGTTGGAGCCGCCGGAGCCCGCGGGGGTGCTGGCGGTGGAGCGGGTGGTCTTGGTGGAGGAGGAGCCGCAGGCGCCGAGGGCCAGCATGGCGAGCGCCGCGAGCAGGGTTGTCGCTGAGCGAGTCACGGTCAAGCGGTTCATGATGCTAGCTCGCGCGCCTCCCGCAGAACGGCGCGCACGAGCGCGGGCAGAGCCGCGCGCACCTCGGGCGAGAGGGAGGCGCCGGACGCGAAGCTCACGGCCTCGACGGCGTGGACGATCACGCGGGGGGGCAGGCAACCGAGGGCGCGGGCGAGCTCGATGGTGTCGGGGAGGGCGACGGCGTGGGTGGAGGTGGAGCCGGCGAGGGGGGCGGGCAGGGGCTCGGCGCTGGCGTCCAGGCGGCGCAGCTGTCCGGGAGGCCCGCCGGAGCGCATGGCGTCGAGGAGGATCACCGCCTGGCGGTCCCGCCAGAGCTCGATCAGCGTGAGGGGCTCGCCCTCGCACTCGCGCACGTCGATGGGGGCTCCCCCGGCGAGGTCTGCGGGCGTGTCCCCCACGCGCGCCTCGGCGGAGGGCTCGCGGACATGGAGGAGCTCGCGGAGCAGGCGGGCGGCGTGGAGGCCGGCGGCGTCGTCGGCGCGGAGCTCGTTGCCGAGGCCGACGACGAGCACGGGGGGGTCAGTCACGGTGGACGGTGAGGTTCAGGAAGTGGGTGGCGCAGGAGATGCAGGGGTCGTGGTTGCGGATGGCCTGCTCGCAGCGCAGGGCGAGGCGATCGTCGGGGAGGTCGAGGCTGGCTTGCACGACCGCGCGGAGGTCCTGCTCGATGGCGAGCTGGTTCTGGGAGGTGGGGGGAACGATGCGGGCGTCGAGGATGGTGCCGTGATCGTCGAGCTGGTAGCGGTGGTAGAGCAGGCCGCGGGGAGCCTCGGTGGCGCCGTGGCCGACGCCGGCGCGGGGGCGCA
>DATJVV010000129.1:0-12693 GCA_035501635.1 Solirubrobacteraceae bacterium
CATATTCCCAGGAGTCCGACTCCAGGCCCATCACGATCAGCCCTTCTCGAGTGACCCCTCTCATGCCACAGTGAATGTCCGAGAAGTGGCTGGCATATATGCGATTGAGGATCCAGGTGGTGACGGGAGTGCCGAGATACCGATGCAGGGCGGGCATGGCACCGGGCTCGATGGACCCGCGCCAGCGGGAGCCCATCACGAACTCGTAGCCTTCGCGGAAGCATTCGACGAACGGCCTGATGTGACGGAAGTCATATGTGCAGTCGGCGTCCCCCATCAGCACGTAACGTCCGCGCATGTGCGGTATGGCGTCCTTGTAGGCCCTCCCGAGTCCGCGACGCGGTGTGCGCAGCACGCGAGCGCCAAGCTCCAGCGCCTGCTCGGCCGTGGCGTCGGATGAGCTGTCCACGATCAGGATCTCCCCGCTGACGCCGGCCTCGGCCAGACCTTCGTGGCACCAATTGACGAACTCGGCGATGGTCAACTGCTCATTCAGGGTGGGCACGACGATCGAGAGCTCCGGCGACTGGGCGTCACGGGCGGGAATGAGCAGCCCCACCGCGCCTTCGTCACCGTCGCACGAGACCCGCACGTCGCGGCCGGCATCGGCCCCGGAGCCCCGGGCGATCATGAGGTCGACGTCACGGGCAAGGACCGTCACGATCCGACCTCCTGTGCGGCCGCGGCCAGGTTCGCATCGATCGAGTCGATCAGCGCCTGCGCTGATCCGCGGGCGCAGCGCCAGCCGAGCGAGCGCAGCAGGTCGCTGCAGAGACGCACCACCGGAACGTCGCCCTTCCAGCCTCGCGAGCCCCCGGTGTACTCGTAGCGAACCCCCTCGAGACCCATCCGCGAGACGACGAGGTTCGCGATCTCGGTGACGGTGATGTAGTCGCCCGTGGCGGCATTGAAGGCCTGGAATCCCTCCCAACCGATGTCACTGAGCAGGAGCATCGCCGACACGGCGTCGCTGACGTGAATATAGGACTTGCTCTGCGTGCCGTCCCCGAGAATGGGCAGCCTGCCGGGATCGGCGAGCAGATGGCGGACGAAGTCATAGACGATGCCGTGCGTCTGGCCCGGGCCCACCACGTTGGCAAAACGGAACGCGACGGCATGGATGCCGAACATGTGAGAATAGGCGGCAAGCATCGCCTCGGAGGCGAGCTTGCTCGCGCCATAGGTGGACACCGGAACGAGCGGACCATGGTCCTCCTTCACCTCCCGCTCGCCGAGATCGCCGTATATGCCCGACCCGGATGCGTAGGTGATACGGGGAACGCCGCAGAGTCGTGCGGCCTCGAGCGTGTTGTGGGTGAGCAGGGTGCCCTGCCAAAAATCGATCGCTGGATCCTCGACCGCGGCGGCGATGTCGGGATTTGCCGCAAACAGATAGACGTGATCCACCTCGCGCATGGCGTCGACCACGGTCGCGAGCTCACCCAGATCGGCCTCGAACATCTCCAGGCGAGGATCATCGAGAAGGCCATCGAGATGAGCCAAGCTCCCCGAGGCGAGGTTGTCGAAAACGGCGACCTCCTGGTCGGGGCGACGAAGCAACTCCCTGACGACCTGACTGCCGATGAATCCCGCGCCACCCGCTATGAAGGACCGCGTTGCCACGGTGCGTGAGCCTACCAATCGCCGGACTCATGCCGGAGAGCTCCAGCGAGAAGGCCGCCCGCGCGCCGGCGGGGTTCACGCGTATCGGCGAACTTTGCTTATGTTCTCGACGGGAACGTCAAATTACGAGCCACAATCCGCGATCACGAAGCGCCCGCCGGGCGCTGTGATTATTGACCATATGTTTCTGAGCTGTCGCCAGTCGCGATGAGCAGGGCCGCGGTTTGAGGAAAGTGAGAGACAAAACGATGGGACTGATGTGAGCATTGCGCGAACTTCGCACTCCCTGAAGGGACGGATCAGCGAGGCGGACTCGCTGCGCACGCGAGTGAATTCGACGGATGCGCTGCTGATGATCGTGTTTGTCCTGGCATCCGCCTTCTACGTATGGACGGCCGCGACTTCACAACCACTCGAACTCGATAACGGCTCGAGCGATCGCTACAACCAGCTGGCGAGCGCCCTACTTCATCTCCACACCTGGGTCGCACACGCGCCAGCCTGGCTGACGAAGCTCTCGGAACCCTACAACCCCGCCGCGAATTCGAGGGCGTGGTTCGGGTCCACGGACGCGACGAACATCGGGGACGACATCTACTACAGGGGATACCTGTACTTCCTGTGGGGACCCGCCCCGGCCGCGGTGCTGCTCGTGCCGATGCATCTGCTGGGCTGGGAACCCTCCTCCAGCGTGACGGTGTCGGTGTTCGGCGTGGCGGGGCTCGGCTTCGCGCTCGCGACGCTGCGGGTGCTCCTTCGCCAGATCGGCACGAGGTCGCTGTGGATGTGCGCCCTGGCTGCTTTCGCCGCGGCGTTCTCCTCCGCGGTGCCATTCCTGCTCAGAAGCCCGTATGTGTCGGCGGATACGCTGGCGGGTGGCTACTGCTTCAGCATGGCCGGGGTCTGGCTCGCCCTGTCGGCGCTCGCGGCCAAGCGCGCATCCCTGCCCCACCTGGCGTTGGCGAGCCTGTGCTTCGGCCTGGCGGCGGGCGCGCGTCCGGTGCTCGCGCTGACCGGCCTGGTGCTCGTGCCCGTCTATCTCGCGCTGCGCGCCGGACGCTCCTCGAGGGCGCTGCTGACGGCTCTGGTGGCGCCCATCGGCGTGTGTGGACTGCTGCTGCTGGCCTACAACCAGGTGCGCTTCGGCGGGCCGTTTGAATTCGGGCTGCACATTCAGCTCACCGGCTATGACTCCAGCACCGCCCCGATCGGACGCCTCGGGTACGTCCTGCCCGGCACCTGGCTCTACGCCATCACACCGCCGAAGCTGTCGGCGGCCTTCCCGTTCATCCTTCTGCAGACGCCGTCTGTCGCGTCTCCGAGCGGCCTGGCGTCCTCGGAACTGACCGGCGGCCTGCTGCCGATGGCGCCGATCGTGCTCTTCCTGGGGGCGTTGCCCTGGCTCTGGCGACGTCGGCCCGGCCGGCTGGGGGCGCTCGCGGGCGGTCTCATGGTGCTGGCGGGCGTGGGGCTCATCCTGACGCTGGTGCCCGCCTTCGACTTCTTCGCCTCCACCGAGCGTTACGAGGTCGAATTCTCCACCCTGTTCGTGCTCGGAGGACTGGCGGCGTGGCTGGGGCTTTCGATGGAGCTGAGCGGCTATCGTGGCTGGCTGGTGCGAGCGGGCGGCGGCGCACTTGCCCTCTGGGGCTCCATCGCGGGCTTTGCGATCAGCCTCGTGGGCAATGGCAATCTGCTCGCGATCAATCATCCTCAGACCTGGCGCACGCTGGAAGAGATCGCCTCGCCGCTTTCCAGCCTGCTGCGCTAGAGCCGGACCGTGGGCACGTCGGGAGACCACGACTCGGCGGGTTTCGTGGTGCTCGGCTCCGGGCCGGCCGGAATGGCGGCGGCGCATGCGTTGTGCGGAGCGGGACATCGGGTGACGGTGCTCGACGCGGGCGACAGGATCGAGCCCGGGCGGATGGACGTGTTCGAGCGTCTCGCGGGGCTGGAGCCCGAGCGGTGGCCCGGGGAGCTGGTGGAGCTAGCGCGCGACTCGTTCCCGGTTGACGTCAGACGGGTGCCGCTGAAACCCGCATACGGCTCGCTGTTCCCATACGCACGCGAGGATCCCGACCTGGCGATCGAGGCGGAGAACGTCGAGACGCTGCCCTCGCTGGCGTGTGGCGGCCTGAGCAACTCCTGGGGCGCGTCGATCCTGCCCTTCCGGGAGCGAGACATCGCCGACTGGCCGATCTCGCTGGAGGAGCTGCGGCCACACTACGAGGCGGTGCTGGGATTCGTGCCGGTGGCGGGAGAGCACGACGAGCTCGCCGGCGTGCTGCCGCTGTACACGGGCGCGCCGCGCGCGCTGCGACGTACACGACAGATGGAGGTGGTACTGGGCCATCTGCGGCGCAACGCGGTGGGCCTCAGCGAGGCGGGGTTCAACTTCGGGGCGTCTCGCCTGGCGGTGAACGCCTCGGTGGGCGACGGGGGAGGCTGTCGCCATTGCGGACTGTGCCTCTACGGCTGCCCCTACGGAGCCATCTACAACGCCAGGCACACGCTCGAGAGGCTGGTGAGCGACGGGAGCGTGGACTACCGGAGCGGGATCTACGTGGATCGTTTGGCCGAGGACGAGCGCTCGGTGACGATCGACTTCCACCATCGCCGACGGCCGACGGACAGGGGGCGTCTCACGGCGGCGGGCGTGTTCGTGGCGTGCGGCGCGATCTCATCCACACGGCTGATGCTCGACTCGACGGGATGGCCTCGGCGGACCCGCCGGCTGGTGGACAGCCAGTACTTCATCTCGCCGATGCTCACGGTCCGCCGCGCCCCGGTGAGCGCCGCGGAGCAGGGCAACACGCTCGCCCAGCTGTTCCTCGAGCTGGACGACCCCAGGATCTCCTCAAACACGATCCACATGCAGCTCTACGGCTACAACGACCTGATGCTCGCGGCGCTGGCGCGCCATGTGGCGCTCTCGCCACGAAGACTGGAGCGGCTGTTGCAGCCGGCTCTCGGACGCATGGTGATCGTCCAGGGTTACCTGCATTCCGCGGAGTCTCCGGGGCTGGAGCTCGGCCGGGGCGGCCGTGGCGACGATCGGGTCCGACTGGTCGGCGAGCACGACCCCACGGACGGCGGACGGGTGCGTGGGCTGCTCCGTCGCCTGGCGGCCAATGGCCGGCGGCTGGGCATGGTTCCACTGCCAGGGCTCGCTCAGGTTGGAAGACCCGGAAAGGGCAACCACGTGGGAGGGTCGCTGTCGATGCGAAGCGCGCCCGGAGAGCTCGAGACCGACACCCTCGGCCGGCTGCCCGGCTGGAGGCGGGTGAGCGTGGTGGACGCCGCGATCCTCCCCTCGGTGCCCGCGACGACGGTGACGCTCTCGGTGATGGCCAACGCGCACCGGATCGCCACGAGGGTGGCACGGGAAGAGCCTTGATGCTCTCTCCCATGGGCAGAGCCTCGATGTTCTCCCTCCCTCCCGACAACTCCGTATAGCCATAGTTATACGTTCACCGGGAAACAAAGCCGCTAGGCTTGGCCGGGATGGAGCGCCAACTGGTGGACACGCTGGGGGAGCTGGAGCGAAAGCTCGGGGAGCTCGAACGGCAGGTGGCGGCGGTGGGAGCGGGGCGGCTGGTGGACGAGGCGGTGGAGGACGGAGACAGAGGAGGGCCCGTCCCGGACACGGCGGCGCCGGCGGTGAGCGCGGAGGAGCTGCTGCGGTTCCGGGCGCGGCTGGAGCGGACGGCGACGGAGCTGACGCGTGACTACGACAGGCTGCTCGGGGGCCTAAGCTTCGGCGGCGAGATGGCGAGCACGGGACAGGCAGTGGAGACGATCTCCTTCGCGCGGGGTGCGCCGTCGCTTGACATCGTGGACGTGGAGGGCTTGCGGGAGGCGGCGGAGCGGGCGTTCGTGAACGACCCCGGAGGCACGACGGCCTACGGGACGGCGGTGGGGTACCCGAAGCTGCGGGAGTGGATCGCGCGGAAGCACGGGGTGGGCGTGGAGAACGTGCTGGTGACCAACGGGTCGATGCAGGCGGACGCGTTCCTGTTCGAGCAGCTGGTGGGAGCGGGTGACGAGGTGGTGGTGGAGCGGCCCACCTACGACCGGACGCTGCTGTCGCTGCGCAAGCGTGGCGCGCGGGTGCACGCGGTGGAGCTCCAGGAGGACGGCATCGACACGGAGGCGCTGGAGCGGCTGCTGAGCGGACCCGCGGGGGCGCGGCCGAAGCTGGCGCACGTGATCCCGAACTTCCAGAACCCGGCGGGGTACACGCTCTCGGAGGCCAAGCGGCGGAGACTGCTGTGGCTGGCGGCGGAGCACGGGTTCGTGGTGTTCGAGGATGACCCCTACGTGGAGCTGCGATTCAGCGGACAGCGGCTGGCGACGATGGTGTCGATGGACCCCGAGCGGGTGGTGTACGCGTCGTCGTTCTCCAAGACGGTGTGCCCGGGGATCCGGGTGGGCTACCTGGTGGGCCCGCGGGAGCTGATCGCGGGGATCAAGGAGCTGGCGACGAACACGTACATCTCGCCGAACATGGTGGCGCAGTCGATCGTGTACGAGTTCTGCGCGTCGGGGGCGATCGAGCGGTCGATCGCGACGGTGAAGGGGGCGCTGGCGGAGCGGGCGGGCACGCTGGCGCAGGCGCTGGCGCGGGAGCTGCCGCAGGCGCGGTTCGTGGCGCCGGAGGGCGGCTACTTCATGTGGGTGAGCCTGCCGGAGGGAACGGACGTGGCGGCGCTGTTCGAGGCGGCGGCGGCGCGGGGGGTGGTGTTCGTGAAGGGCACGGACTTCGTGCTGGAGGGCGGCGAGAACACCCTGCGGATCGCCTACTCGGGCGTGACTCCCGCGCAGATCGAGGAGGGCGTGAGCCGCCTGGCGGCGGCGTATGGCTCGCTTTCCTGAGGACCCACTCGTGAAGGTTGCCCACGCCGCCTCCCGAGCTCACGGATCAGGTCTTGTGTCCCCCGAAGTAGAAGCCCAGCGCCGTTCCCACAACCGCGGTTAGCGCACCTAGAACCGCCAGTGCTTCGTTCACCTTGATGCTTTCCGCGGCTATGAGGGCAACCATCGCCACCGTCGCGCCGATGAGGAGCAGGACGAGAGCCTTGGCGATCCAGGACCGGGTTTCCTCCCGCAGTTCGTCGATCGTCTTGGGGGGCGTAAACTGGACGAACCGTGGAGGCTTGCCGCCGGATTGTGTGAGCCTCAGCCATTGCTCGAGCGAGGGTGAAGAACTCCCCTCCGCGGGCTCGCGTTCCGTGTCCTCTCCACTCACTTCGTATCTCGCCGCTAGGCAGGCTCGTAGAACAACTCCTGGACCTGGTGCCCCTTCTTGAGCAGGAGCTCGCCGTCGCCTTCCAGCGCATTCTCGATGCGATTCTCGTTGACAAGCGCTTGATGAAGAGCCGTATCCAGCGACTGTTTGTTTCTGTTGGCGATCTCAGCCAGCGCTTCAATGGCGTCAGCGGACAGCTCTACATCGTGGTCCTTGCCGTCGGGAGTCGTGAAAACCAGCTTTACGGACGGCATTGGCATCCTCCTTGAGCATGACCCGGTTCGCGTTCGCATGACGCGTCCGGTATCGGACGATTGGCGGTGGCTAGACAGCTAATCGGCGGAGTTATAGCCGATCGGGCTGAAAATATGTGAGCAAAGCTATCCATTTGTCAACCCATCCACGTATTTGCGTATAACTATTGTAGTACGCAAAGTCGAATTTCTCAAGCCCTTTCGGCGTATCGCTGTCGCGTGTGACGATGCGCTGTCAGCGGCCATATCTCTGCTCGCCGAGCACCAGCTGCTCGGGGAGGACGGTGCGGGGTGGCGGAGAGGGATGGGCGATGACGGAGACGGTCTCGGCGACGGAGGGGGTGAGGGAGCAGCGGCGGCCGTCGGAGGTCTCGAGCAGGACCTCGGTGTTGTCGCGGCCGGCGAGGGTGGCCTCCAGGCCGGGCTCCAGGCCGGCGGCCTTGAGGTAGCGGAGGAGGTCCTCGGCCTCGTTCTCGAATCGGAGGACGCGGACGGAGGCGCCGGGTTGGACGTCGGCGAGGGGCACGCCCGGGAGGCGGTCGCCGGCGACGATGGGGTGGCCGTGGGGGCAGGTTTTGGCGTCGCCGATGGCGGCGCGCATGCGCTCTTCGAGGACGGGGGACATGGCGTGCTCGAGGCGCTCGGCCTCCTCGTGGACCTCGTCCCAGGGGACGGCGAGGACGTCGGTGAGGAAGCGCTCGATGAGGCGGTGGCGGCTGACGATGGCCTCGGCGTGGGAGGCGCCGTCGGGGGTGAAGGCGATGACGCGGTCCTGGCCGCGGGCGATGTAGCCGTCGCGTTCGAGGCGGCCGAGCATCTCGTGGACGGTGGGGGCGGAGAGCTGCATGGCGCGGGCGACGTTGGCGCCGGTCATGGGCAGCTGGGCCTCCTGGAGCCAGAAGATGATCTGCAGGTACTCCTCCTCGGCGACGGTCGCCTCGGTCATGCGCGGCGTCTCCTCGCCAGGGCCGGTGCGCTCATTGGTTCAACTGATCATAGGTGCACTCGCGAGGGGGCTTGTCCTCGCGCCAGCGCTTGAGCTTGGCGCCGTGGCGGATGCGCCCGGAGGAGACGTGGTCGAAGTCGATTTCCACGACGAGCTCGGGACGGAGGGCGACCCACTCCAGGTCGCGGCCGGAGGTCCAGCGGCTGGGGTCGGCGGAGCCGCGTTGGCCCGTCTCGTGGGGGGCGAGGAAGGAGACGAGGCGGCGCTTCTCGGCGGCGGAGAGGCCGGAGGTGTGGCCGACCACGCGCAGGTTCTCGCCGTCGTAGAGGGCGAGGATGAGGGCGCCGACGGTTTCGGGCTCCTTGCCGGGGCGCCAGCCGGCGACGACGGCGTCGATGGTGCGCAGGCGCTTGACCTTGAACATGCCGGTGCGCTTGCCGGGGGTGTAGGGGGCGGAGTTGAGCTTGGCGATGGCGCCCTCGGCCTCGCGCAGCCACACGCGGGCGGCATCGGGGTCGGCGGTGGCGGGCATGAGCTCCAGGGGGGCGGAGGCGAAGGAGGGCTCGGCGAGGAGCTCCTCCAGGGCGGCGCGGCGCTGGGCGAAGGGAAGCTCGAGCAGGGAGTTGTCCTCGTGGGCGAGGAGGTCGAAGGCGACGTAGGCGGCGGGGATGTGGGCGGAGAGGCGCTCGATGCGGGAGGCGGCGGGATGGATGCGTTCCTGAAGGGAGTCGAAGCGCTCGCGGCCGGAGGGGTCGCGGATGACGATCTCGCCGTCGAGCACGTAGCGGCCGGGGGGGAAGGCGATCTCGGGGAAGTAGCGGTGCAGGGGCTTGGCGGCGCGGGACTGCAGGAACAGGTTCTCGCGGTCGACGAAGGCGATGGCGCGAAAGCCGTCGAGCTTGATCTCGTAGGAGTAGTCGTCCCCTTCGGGAAGCTCGCGGCGGGAGAGGGCGAGGGCGGGCTGGAGGGGCGGTTCGAGGGGAAGGGTCATGCGGGCTCTCCCGCGCTCTCGGACTCGGCGTCGTGGTGGGGGCGGGCTCCGGGGGGTTTGCGGGCGCGGCTGGGCTGGACGCGGGAGGGCTCGTCGGCCTGCTTGCGGAAGTGGGGCGGCCAGGGGGCGTCGCCGAGGCCCTCGCGCTGGTCGCGGGCGGCGAGCTCGAGCAGGGAGTCCAGGGAGAAGTGCTCGCGATCGATGGTGGCGGAGGGATCGCCGCGCTCGCGCAGGCGGGCGGGGACGGTGTCCAGGCGCAGATCGGCGGGCTCGACGTCGGGCACCTCGTCCCAGTCCAGGGGGCAGGAGACGCGGGCGTCGGGGACGGCGCGGACGGAGTAGGCGGAGGCGATGGTGCGGTCGCGGGCGTTCTGGTTGTAGTCGATGAAGACGCCCTGGCGTTCCTCCTTCCACCAGCGGCTGGTGGCGCGGCCGGGCATGCGGCGCTCGACCTCGCGGGCGAGGGCGAGGGCGGCGCGGCGGACCTCGGTGAAGTTCTCGCGGGGGTGGATGCGGACGTAGATGTGGATGCCGCGGGAGCCGGAGGTCTTGGGGTAGCCGCGGAGGTTGTGCTCGGCGAGGAGCTCGCGGACGGTGAGGGCGACATGGCGGACCTCGGCGAAGGGAACGGCGGGGCCGGGGTCGAGGTCGATGCGGAGCTCGTCGGGATGGTGGAGGTCGGCGCGGCGGACGGCCCAGGGGTTCCAGTCGATGACGCCGAGGTTGACGCCCCAGATGAGGTGGGCGGGGTCGTTGACGACGAGCTCGCGGGCGTGGCGGCCGCTGGGGAAGGTGACGGTGGCGGTTTGCAGCCAGTGGGGGGCGGAGGAGGGGACGCGCTTCTGGAAGAAGGGCTTGCCGGCGACGCCGTCGACCCAGCGCTTGAGCACGGTGGGGCGCTCGCGCAGGTGGCGAATGGCGGCGTCGGCGCATTGGAGGTAGTAGTTGACGAGGTCGAGCTTGGTGAGGTTGCGCTCGGGGAAGAAGAGCTTGGTGGGGTTGGACACACGGATCTCGTGGCCGGAGAGCTCGAAGAGGGCGTGATCGGCGGGGGCGGGGCGGGAGGGGGGCATGGCTGACAGGATGACCGATCGCGATGAGGATCCCCGAGCGACTGCTGATCGCGGCGTGCCCCTTCGGGAGGCGGCTGGACGAGGTGCGGGCGTGCGAGGCGGTGGCGGAGGGGGTGCGGGCGGCGGGCAGGCCCTGGCCGGACCTGTGCCCGCTGGGGAGCGGGAAGGCTGGCGGAGAGCTTCAGGCGCTGCTTGGAGAGCTGGACTTCGACGGACGGCTGAGGGCGGCGCGGGCGCTGGTGGTGGCGGCGTGGGGGCTGCGGCGGGAGGGTCTGGGAGAGAGCGTGGCGTTCGAGCTGGCGACACGGGCGCGGCAGGCGGGGGTGCCGGCGTACGGGATTCTGGGAGGGTCGCGGCTGGACGAGTTCGACGCGCGGATGATGGACCTTCAGGTGATGCTGGAGGCGCGGGACGAGGAGGGGCTGAGGGAGGCGGGGCGCGAGCTCGGGTCGATCGCCTGAGCAGGGTCGCTCGCCTGAGCGGGATCGATCGCCTGAGCGGGGTCGTGGGGCGAGCGGCCGGGGCTGGCGAGGGTGCGGGCGACGTCGTGGACGAGACGGACGGCATCCATGAGGGTGGGGTAGTGGAGGTTGGCGGGGACGTCGGTGGGCAGGTGGTAGTTGGCGGGGGCGCGGTGGTCGGCCATGGAGGCGAGGGTGGCGGTGGGATAGCCGGCGCGGCTGGGGATGACGGAGTCGGTGGAGGCGCGTGCGCGGTAGCCGCGGTGGAGGGGGATGTGCAGGGCGGCGGCGCGATCGGCGAGGAGGTCGCGCAGCCAGGGGCCGTGGTAGGGCTCCATGCGCACGGGCCCCTCGGCCTCCAGGAGCACGAGATGGGGGGAGGCGACGGTGTCAAGGTTCACGAATACGGTGGACGCGGTGTCGAGCTCGTGGCGGTGGCTGGAGATGAAGGCGCGGATGCCGTCCTGCAGGGTCTCCTCGGCGCCGCAGGAGACGAGGAGCAGGCGCAGGCCGGGGATGGGCTCGCGGGAGACGAGCTCGGCAAGGGCCACGAGGGAGGAGACGCCGGAGAGGTTGTCGTTGGCGCCCCGCACGGTGTCGTTGCGCCAGATGTCGGCCACCAGGGCGGTGCCGAGCAGACCCGCGAGCAGGCCCGCGCGGGCGCCCAGGCGGGCCAGGCGCGCGTTCGCGCGCGCGCACGCACGCACGCGCGGGCCCCCCAATTCGAAGACATTCCTCTCGCGCGCACGCGCGCGCGGGCCGCCCATTTGAAAGAGACTCCCCTCACGCGCAGGCACACGCGGGCCGCCCGTTTCGAAGAGACTGGCCAGGACCGCCAGGAGGGAGCCGACGAAGGTGGCGAGGGGGCCGGAGAGGCCGAACCACCACTGGGGTAGGGGGGTCTTGACGCGTTCGAGGAGCTGGGGAGCGAGCTGGTGGAGCTTGATTTGGAGGGCCTGGTCGAAGACGAGGCCGGTCTGGGGGGCGTCGTGGTGGGCGATGACGACGAGGGTGCGGGGGGCGTGGGGATGGCCGAGGCGGGCGATGAGGTTGAGGGTGGGGCGGCGGCGGCGGATGAGGCGGCGCAGGAGGCGGGGGCCGTTGTGAGCCTCGTCGAGGATGCCGGCGAAGGTGGCGGCGGAGAGGAGGGCGCCGAGGCGAGGACGGCCGCGGAGGGTGAGCAGGGCGGCGAGGACGCCGGCGAGACCGAGGGCGGTGGCGGTGGGCGGGAAGGTGCCCCAGGAGGGCTCGGGCTCGAGCTGTACGGCGACGCCCTCGAGGAGGCGCAGGCGCTCGTGGAGCCACTGGGCGGCGGCGCGCTCGCCGGGGGAGCAGGGGGTGCGGTCGAGGGGGGCGAGGCGCTCGACGACCTCGCGGAGGACGGCTTCGAGGCGGGGCGCCTCGCGGAGGGTGGCCTCGGACTTGGTGGCCTCGGGTTGTTGGGCATCGGGGTGGCTCACAGGAAGCATTGTGACTCGCCGCGGTAGGTGGGGGACTCCTCCACGACGCGATCGCCGGCGAGCACGTGCAGGACGGGGAAGCGCTCGCAGAGCTCGCCGGCGAGCGTTGCGGGTTAGCGCACGCGGGCGGGCGAGCAGCGCTGATCGCCCGCCCAGTTTGACCAGCTGTCGCTAGGCTCGCTCATCGGATGACCCCGCCGGAGCCTACTGCGAGCCCGAGTGGCCGGCCCCCGCGGACGCCCCGGCTGACGGGCCCGGGAGGCAAGCGGGCGACGGTGATCGGCGCGGGCTCCTTCGGCACGGCGCTGGCGGTGCTGCTCGCGCGGGGGGGCCTGCGGACCACGCTGATGGCGCGCACCCCCGAGCAGGCGGCGGCGCTGCAGAGCGAGCGGGAGAACCGGACCTACCTGCCGGGCGTTCCCCTGCCCCAGGAGCTGCGCATCGAGACGCTCGCGGCGGGCCTCTCGCGAGCGGACCTGGTGTTCCTGGCGGTGCCCTCCAACGTGCTCGGGGAGGTGGCGGGCGGGCTGGAAGCCGCGGGGATCGGCCGGCGGGCGGCGGTGGTGTCTGCGGCCAAGGGCCTCGTGCCCCCCGATGGCCTCCCCCCAACGTTCGTGCTGAACGCGCGCTTCGACGG
>DATJVV010000130.1:0-2083 GCA_035501635.1 Solirubrobacteraceae bacterium
CTCGCGGCGGCCGACGATCTCAAAGCCCACTCCCTGACGTTGCTGCAGCAGCTCCCGCCGCTCGACGAAGGCGCTCAACAAGAGGTCCGAGAGCGAGGCGTCCTCGAACAGCAGCCCCCTCAGCACCTCGCGCTCCACCGCGATGTAGCGCATCGGCTCGGTCACCACCGCGGTCAGGAAGACGGTCTGGCCGGACAGCAGGTTTATCTCGCCGAGGAACCCGGAGGCGCCGTGCCTGACGACCTCCCGGCCGGCCGCGTCGAGCACCGCCACCTCCCCCTCCACGATCGCCACGAACGGATACGTGGCGTCGCCCACCCGAAACAGAGTCTCCCCCACCACCGCCACTCGCTCCTCGCCATGCTCGCCGAGCATCGCCAGCTGCGAGCCGGAGAGCACCCTGCTGGCGGGCCCCGCCACCCCGCTCACCCCACCGGCGCGGCCGACATCGTGGTCTCGCCCTCCACGCCCGCCATCGCCGGGGCCACGGCGTCCTCGCGGCCCGCCACCGACGCGGGCAGCCGCCCGATGCGCACGTGGCCGAGATGGGTGCGGTTGGGCATCTGTGAGGACCAAGCGTAGCCGAGAACGTCAAGCCCGCTGGCGGTAGCCTTCGATCGTCCCCCGGAGGGGTGGCAGAGCGGTTGAATGCGCCGGTCTTGAAAGTCGGACCTTGGGTTGGGTGCCGTTCTTGGAGAGGGCCTTGGTATGTGGCTTGACTGAGCGGTATTTGGCTTGGTTGAGCGGGATTCTGGCTGATGCGCGCCAGGGCCATGCGACGCAGCGAAGCCGCTCGAAACCGCTTGAGACCGCCCGGCTCGCGGTTGGACTGGCGCGGATTTGGCGCGAGAAGGTGCGGTCCAATAGCGGGGGCGGACTCCTACGCATATCCCCGACCGGCGCTCGGGGCGCGTCTATCGGATCGTGGAAGCGCGGCGGCTGGCGTGAGGCGGTCGGCTTGGTACGACGGGCCCGCGTTGCGGTCCGCCAGGCAGGTGACACATTGGTGGTACACTCGCGGGGTGGCGACATCGCATCCGCGTATCCAGGTGACCGAGGATCCCGAGCTCAGACGCGCCCTGCGCGCCGCCGCTCCACATCTGCGCCCCGGCATGCCGCGCTCTCAGCAGGTGCGTGAACTGGCGATCGTGGGCGCACGACACCTCGCCGAAGAGCCGATCGGGGAAGAGCGCCGCCAAGGGCTGATCGAGCGGTTGGCCTCGCATTTCGAGCATCCCGACACCGCCCCCTGGGATTGGCAGACGATGCGCGAAGGTAAGCGGATTGCCTGGCCACTCCGCTAACGATGATCCATGGGGGCATCTGCCCCTCCTCATCGACACCTCCGCCTGGGCGCGCGCCGGACACCCCCTGGTACGCGAGCGCTTCACGGAAGCGCTGAAGGCCGATCGGCTGTGGCTCGCGCCCCCGATCCGGCTGGAGATCCTCCTCAGCGCCCGCGGCGGAGCCGCATTCGACACCCTCGCCGAAACGCTCTCCGCCCTACGGACAACATCGCTCACCGACTCCATCCTCCATGCCGCCGAGGACGCCATGCGCAAGCTCGCGGGGCGCTCCCACGGCGCTCACCGCCTGCCGATAGTCGACCACCTCCTCGCCGCCACCGCCGAGCAGATCGGCGCCGGAGTGCTCCACTACGACCGCGAATACGACACCCTCGCCGAGGTGATGGAGTTCGAATCGGTGTGGCTGGGCCCGCCAGGCTCGATCCCGTAGCCGGCGCCCTTCGAGCTTGCGGGCCTGCGCTGTCAGAGCTCCACGGTGTCGCCGGACATGTCGAGCACGACCGTCAGACTTCCCGACAATCGCCCACCTCCAAGACGTCCTTCGTCTCTTGGGGTTGACACGGTTCTCCTGCCCGGCGCGGCGCGCAGCGACTTGTCGCCATGCACCAAATCTATGTCGTGGTTGCCGGGAACGACGAGTAGGTGCTGGCGCTTTTGCAAGCCGAGGCCGTCCATCAACTTCGTGATCTGCTCGGGCACCTCGTGCAGACAAGGGTTGGCTTCGGCCTTTGTGATGAAGTCCCCGGAGATCACCACAGCGCCGATTTTGGTTTCCA
>DATJVV010000131.1:0-2057 GCA_035501635.1 Solirubrobacteraceae bacterium
AACTCCATCGGTTGTCCAGCGCCTCTCCGTGTGTCCGCGTCGCGAGCCGCCCTCTCGGATCGTCGACGCCTGTCTGGCACTCACGCTAGCCTCACTGCCGCCCAAAGTCAATGGTAAACGTCCGCGTTGCACTGCGTCGGGCAATCGACGAGTGCCTGGCGGGCGTCGCCGAGGCGCTCAGATGTAGTACATGCTGGCGCCGGCCTCCCGCGACTCTCGCTCGATCACATCGGCGATCGTGGTCTCCCCGAGAACCTTGCGCGCGGCCGCCGCCGCGTCGGCGAACACCCCCCGGGCATCCCGGCCGAGGGGTCCGTCGAGCAGCTCCACGATCTCCAGCACCGTCACCTGCGCGGGGTCCCGCGCGAAGCGATAGCCGCCCTTGACGCCCCGCTGGGAACTCACCACCCCCGCTCGCCGGAGCACCGCGAAGAGCTGCTCGAGAAACTGCACCGGCACGTCCCGCCGGCGTGCCAGTTCCCCGATCGGCACGGGAGCCTCGCCGCCGCTGCGTGCGAGCTCGGCCAGCGCCAGCACGGCGTAGGGGGACTTGGTGGTGATCGAGAGCATCGCCGGACTCGCACGCGCGTCCGAGACGGTCGAGGGCAAACGGGACAAGGACGCGGTGAGCGAAGTGTGCCAGAGGCACGCGAGCGAGCGAGGGGCGGTATCCGCGCGCGCCGGCCCTCGGACGTCTCAGAGCCAGCCGCGCTCGGTGGCGATCAGAACCGCCTGCGCGCGGTCAACCGCGCCCAGCTTGCCGTAGATGTTGTGCAGGTGGGTGCGCACGGTGCTGGTGGAGAGATCCAGCTCGTGGGCGATCTGCTTGTAGACCTTGCCTTCGGCAAGGCGCTGCAGCACGCCCAGCTCGCGACCGGAGAGCGGACAGGGGTCCACGTGGCGCTGGCGCTGGCCGCCGGCGCTGGGCAGCTCGTACATCACACGTCTCAGGTCGTCAGGTCCAAGGCCCACAGCCCGGGCCGCCAGCAGCATCTGCTGGGGGGAGACCGCCGCGCCGCGCTCGTAATGGGCGAGCATGTCCGCGAGTCGCACGAACGCGGCCTCGCCCTCGGCGTCCTCGTTGTGGTGGCGCTCGACCACCGCGGCGATCGTGCCCGGCAAGCCCCAGCGGCGGATCAGCACGCCGCCCACGAGCGCGTGGTCCACGCCCAGCTCGCGACGCTCCTGGTGGATGCGGTCCTCCGGCGTGCGCGCCCCGCGGTGCACCTGGGAGGGATAGCCGGGATAGGCGTGCAGCAGCACGAGCTTGCCCACGTCGTGCAGCAGGCTGCTCACGGTGAGCCGGTCGCGGTGCTCGTAGCCGACCTCCCCCGCCAGCCGGTCGGCGGCGTGCTGGGTCGCCAGCGCGTGCAGGCGAAAGCGCTCGGGCGCCGCCTCCCACACGGTGGAGCGCTCGAAGAAGTCGAATGTGCGCACCCGTCCCGCAAGCGCCCGCACAGTGCGCTCGCTGAGCAGGTCCACGGCCTGCACGGCGGTGTCCACGCGCGCACGCTTGCCCTGGATGCTGTTGGCCAGGCGCAGCACCGCGATCGAGAGCGCCACGTCGGACTCCACCGCGCTCACCACGTCGGCGGTGGCGGCGTTCTCGCGGCCCACCACCGTCAGCAGCCGGTCGCGGGACTCCGCCAGCGCCGGGAACGCCTCGAGCGCTTCGAAGGCGCTCGTCAGCCTCCGTCCGTGGCCCTCGCCGGGCGTTCTGGGCACGCTCGCCGGCGCCTGCGCCGGGCCCGTGGCCCCGTTTCTGGAGCGCGCCCTGGGGACAGCGCCGCTCTGCGCCACCGTCCTTGGTCCGCGTCTCGCCTGCTTGGCTGTGGCCTGCATCGTCGCCTCCCTATCGGCACACGCTCGGCGATTGTTGAGCACCCCGTGTGTTCCTATGCTTTGAACCCGCAGCAAAGCGGTGGAGAACTACTCAAGCCCCCGAGCCGGCCCGCAGAACGGCGTCGATTCGCCCCAGGGTCTCCTCCCTTCCGAGCAGCGCCACGGTCTCGAAGATGCCCGGCGAGATCGTCCCGCCCGAGAGAGCCACCCGCAGC
>DATJVV010000132.1:0-4464 GCA_035501635.1 Solirubrobacteraceae bacterium
CGGCCGTGAAAACCTCCTGCAGGACGTCCTCGGCGTCCTCCTTGGAGGAGAGCATGTGGCGGCAGAAGGCCAGCAGGCGGGACTGGTAGCGGGCGAAGAGCACCTCGAAGGCGGCGTGCTGTCCGCGGCGGGTGAGGGCGATGAGGCGCTCGTCGGACTGCAGGCGCAGCAGAGCCGAGGGGCCGCTGAGGCCCGGCATGCCCTTCTGCGTGAGTGCTGAGACCTCCACGGCGATTCCGGGTCCCTTCAGCTTGTGGATCTCCTGCCTTCTACCTAGAAGACACCGTATCAGCGAGAAAGTTGCGTCTCGACGGGATGGGCGGGGAGGCGGCGAGGATAGGATCGGCGAGCCCGGATGGACAAACTGGAAAAGTCAGCGGACTTAAAATCCGCCGCCCACAGTGGGCTTGCGGGTTCGAATCCCGCTCCGGGCATCCGCCGGCGGCCCGCTCCGGGCATCCGGGAGCGGCCAACTCCGGGCAGCGGCTGGCGATAGAGTCGCGGGCGATGGCCGCCGCGGGGGACAGCGACGAGGGCACCGAGACCGAGACCTTCCACGGGGGGCGGCTGGTGGCGCGGCGGCTGAAGGCCCACGGGGTGAGCCACCTGTTCACGCTCTCGGGCGGGCACCTGTTCTCGATCTACGACGGCTGCCGGGAGGAGGGCATCGCGATCGTGGACGTGCGCCACGAGTCCACGGCGGCGTTCGCGGCTGAGGGCTGGGCGAAGGTGACGCGGCAGCCGGGGGTGTGCGCGCTGACGGCGGGGCCGGGGGTGACGAACGGCATGAGCGCGATGGCGAGCGCCCAGGCGAACCACTCGCCGATGGTGGTGCTCGGCGGGCGGGCGCCGGCGGGACGCTGGGGGATGGGGTCGCTGCAGGAGATCGACCACATCCCGTTCGTGCGGCCGCTGAGCAGGATGGCGGCCACGCCCGACAGCACCGCGGAGATCCCGGGACTGCTCGACGAGGCCTTCACGCGCGCGCTGGCGCCGCACGGAGGACCGGCGTTCGTGGACTTTCCGCTGGACTACGTTTTCATGGAGGCGCCCGAGCCGGCGGATGTGCTCGCGGAGCCGCCCGGGCGGGAAACACGGGGGGCGGAGGGGAGCGCGATCGAACGGGCAGGCGAGCTGCTGAGCGGGGCGCGGCGGCCGGTGATCATGGCGGGCACAGACCTGTACTGGGGCCACGGGGAGCGGGAGCTGCTGGAGCTGGCGCAGGCGCTGCGGATCCCGGTGTTCCTCAACGGTCTGGCGCGGGGCTGCGTGGCGGCCGATCACGAGCTGTTCTTCTCGCGCACCCGCTCGCAGGCGCTGAAGGAGGCGGACGTGGCACTGGTGGTGGGGGTGCCGATGGACTTCCGGCTGGGCTTCGGGGGCTCCTTCGGGGAGGAGACGGCGATCGTGGCGATCGACGTGGCCGAGCCCGAGCGCCGGCATCCGCGGCCGGTGGCGGGCGAGCTCTACGGGGCCCTGGCGCCGACGCTCGCCGATCTGCGCAGGGCCGCCGGGGGAAGGGCGCTGGGCAGCGAGGAGTGGATCGAGGGATTGCGGGCGGCCGAGCGCGAGCGCCGGGCGGGGGAGCGGGTGGAGCTCGAGGACGAGCGTGCGCCCCTGCACCCGATGCGGGTGTACGGGGAGCTCGCGAAGGTGCTCGAGCGGGACGCGATCGTGATCGGGGACGGGGGCGACTACGTGTCCTACGCGGGGCGGGTGATCGACAGCTTCAAGCCCGGCTGCTGGCTGGATCCGGGACCCTTCGGCTGCCTGGGCGCGGGCCCGGGATACGCGCTGGCGGCCAAGCTCGCCCAGCCGGAGCGCCAGGTGGTGCTGCTGCTGGGGGACGGGGCGTTCGGGTTCTCGGGCATGGAGTTCGACACGCTTGCCCGGCACGGGGTGGCGGTGGTGGGGGTGATGGGCAACAACGGCATCTGGGCGCTGGAGAAGCATCCGATGGAGTTCCTCTACGGCTACTCGGTGGCGGCGGAACTGCGGCCGGCTACGCGCTATGACCGGGTTGTGGCGGCGCTGGGCTGCCACGGGGAGCTGGTGGAGCGCCCCCAGGACGTGGCGGGAGCGCTGGAGCGGGCGTTCGCGGCGGGGACGCCGGCGCTCGTGAACATCCTCACGGACCCCGCGGTGGCGTACCCGCGCAAGTCCAACCTCGCGTGAGGAAGCCGCCCGGGCGGGGCGGCTTCCTCGGGGTGGTCCCGGGAGGAACAGGCAGGGGTATTGCCTACGGGACCTAGGGTGACAGGGCGACCTGGACTGAGAGGGAGTGCCGGGCATATGGCCCGGCGATTCGATCCAGGTCTATGGATCTGCCCGGCAGGAAGTCGAAACGGCCGCCAAGCGACAGCACCCACTCCCACCGTCCAAGAAGAGTATCAGATAACAGAACTTTCGGAGCGCCCAGAACTTTTTCCCAAATTCCGAATTTCTCGGGCGCCCCCGTGGGCTCGCGGGCGCCGTCCGGGAGCGCCCGCGGGCCGTTCGATGCGGGGGCTCGCGTATTGGTGGCCCCGTGGCGCCGGCGGCCGTGGCCCGCGACGGGGTCAGGTCTCGACGGCGGCCAGGGAGATGGCGCCGCCGTGCAGGATGTCGTGCTCGGAGACCTCCACCTGATCGAGGTCGAACATGCGGATGGCCTGGGAGAGGAGGATCATGCCGGCCACGATGGTGGGGGCGCGGGCAGGGTCCAGGCCCACGAGGGAGCGGCGCTGGGCTTCGGTCATCTCGGCGAGGCGGGCCAGGAGGAGCTCCACGGTGGCGAGCAGCAGGGGGTAGCCGTGGACGCGGGCGGGGTCGTAGGGGTCGAGCTCCTGGTCGATGGCGGCGGCGGAGGTGGCGGTGCCGGCGACGGCGATGCCGCGGACCACGCGGGCGCGCTCGGCTGCGGGCAGGCCGGCGAGGAAGACGGCGTGGACGTCGGCGGCGAGCTGCTGGAGCTCGGCGGGGGAGGGGGGGTCGGAGCGGATGTGGCGCTCGCTCATGCGGACCACGCCGGCGGGTAGGGAGACGTGAAAGCCGGCGGTGCGGTCCACGCCCACCACGAACTCGGTGGAGCCGCCGCCCACGTCGATGACCACGGTGGGCCGGCCGCAGTCCTCGGGGTCGTCGGCGGGCCGGCCGGACATGGCGCCGAGGAAGGTGAGGCGGGCCTCTTCATCGCCGGAGAGGATGCGGGCGTTCAGGTCATGCTCGGTGCGGATGGCGGCGGCGAAGGCCGGGCCGTTGGAGGCGTCGCGGGCGGCGGAGGTGAGCACCGCCAGGTTGGCCTGGGGGGCCAGACGGTCGAGGTCGGCGCGAAAGCCCTCGAGGGCGGCGAACACGCGGGCGATGGCCGGCTCGGAGAGGGCGCCGGTGGCGTCCACGCCGTCGCCCAGGCGGGTGACCACCGAGCGGCGGACCAGTTCGGAGATGGCTCCCTCAGGGGAGACGTCGGCGACGAGCAGGCGGGTGGAGTTGGTGCCGATGTCGACTACCGCGGTGCGCATGGGTGGGCATGGTAAAAGACCGGGGTATGGACGCGGGCGAGAGAGGCGTGGCGCTGGTGACGGGCGCCAACCGGGGCATCGGCCGGGAGGTGGCCAGGCAGCTGGCCGGGCTGGGCTACGAGGTGCTGCTGAGCGCGCGGGAGCTCACAAAGGCGCAGCGGGCCGCCGAGGAGGTGGCTGGGCGGCTGGCGGCCGAGGGCGGCGGCGCGGGAGCGGCCGGCGGGCTTGGCGGGGCGCCCGGCGGGCAAGAGGGAGCGGCGGCGGCCGGGACGATCGTGGCGGTCGAGCTGGACGTGTCCGATCCGGTGAGCATCGCGGCGGCGGCGGAGCGGATCGGCGCGAGCGTCGGGCGGCTGGACGTGCTGGTGAACAACGCGGGCGTGGGGCTGGACTGGGGGGTGAGCGGCACGGCGCCGGACTTCGAGGCGATGGAGCGCACGCTGCGGACGAACCTATACGGCGCCTGGCGGCTGACGGTGGCGGTGCTGGAGCTGCTGCGGGCGAGCGAGCATCCACGGATCGTGAACGTGTCGAGCGGCATGGGAGGGGTGAGCGAGATGGGCGGATGGTCGCCGGGCTATCGGGTGTCCAAGGCGGGCCTGAACGCGATGACCCGCATCCTCGCCACAGAGCTGAAGGAGGAGGGGGTGCTCGTAAACTCCGCCTGCCCGGGCTTCGTGGCCACGGACATGGGCAACCAGTTCGGCGCCCAGAAGCCGGTGGAGGAGGGGGCGGCGGGAATCGTGTGGCTGGCGACGCTGCCCGACGACGGGCCCACCGGAGGCTTCTTCCGGGACGGCAAGGCGATCGCGTTCTGAGCGGGGCCTGGCACGGCGCGTTTGCCCGGCGGGCCGGTTCGCGCGGCGCCTTCGGCGCCTTTGCCCGGCGGGCCTCGTCTGCTAGAACATGAAGGAGCGACGCGGGGTGGAGCAGTCTGGTAGCTCGTCGGGCTCATAACCCGAAG
>DATJVV010000133.1:0-3735 GCA_035501635.1 Solirubrobacteraceae bacterium
GAAGTAGTCCCGCAGCAGCCTCATCGCCTGCTGGGCTCGCGGCAGCGGCAGCCAGATCTCGGTGAACTCCGTCGGCAGGATCCGATCGTCGGCCGCGTTGTCCATCGGCAGCCCCTGCCAGGCGTAGTCCCGGAAGGACTGCGGCTCTCCCTTTTCCACGCCCTCCTTGGCGGAGTCCAGCGGGATGAAGATTCCCAGCAGCTTCGGGAACACGCTCGGCACCTCCCCCTCCAGCCAGCCCGCGAACGGTTTCATCACCTCGATAGCCGCGTCCAGGCCGTGATCGGCGCCGTGGCTGATGAACTTCGCGAGCGCCTCTCCGAAGCGCCCGAGCTTCTCGATCGCCGGCACCACCTCGAGCAGCTCCCGCACCCGTGCGAAGGTCCGCTCCAGCTGCGGCCGTGCCCGGGAGAGGTCGTCGAGGTTGCCGATGATCGTGTAGAGGATCGAGATGAACGTCTCCGCGCTGCCGGGGTGCGCCGCGAACTCCCTGTAGCGCTCGGGCCGGAAGCCCAGCTGCGGGGCCATGCGCTGGGCCTGCCACACCAGCACCCGGTCCACTCCCCGTTGCGGCCACCACTCCAGGCGCGCGTACTCGGCGTCCCGCAGGAACTCCTCCAATGACGGTCGGCCCTCTCCGCCCTCCCCGAACAGGTCGATGTCGCATTCCTGGACCGTGCTGATGCTCTCCTGGCCGCTGATGTTGTAGGCGTCCACGCACTCCAGCACGATCGTCGACACCACTCCCAGCAGCCCCATGTTCGGGGAGCACGAGTGAAACAGGTCCGGATCCGCATCCTCCCGCGTGAGCTCGTGCACCTCGCCGGTGCCGTCGATGATCCGAAAGCCGTACAGGTTCTCGTTCACCGAGAATCGCACCGACCCGCCCGACGAACCCGTCGCGGTGAAGCCGCTCACCGTCTGGTGCGTTATCCCGCCGAGGTTCGAGAGCGTCCATTTCCGCTCGTCCCAGAGCTGCCGCAGCAGGCTCGTCTCCAGCGTGGCCCCGCCGGTCGGATCGCTGGGGTCCTCGCCGAGGTGGATGCCCGCCTCCACCTCCACCAGCTTGCGTCCCTCGTCCTTCACCCGCCAGCCCCGATAGCGGTCCAGCATCACCTCGATGCAGTCTCCCCCCGGCGGACTCTGCTGATCGACCCTGTTTGGCAGCTCCCCCACCGGGTCGCCGTAGATCGCGTGCGACACGGAGTGCACCGCCCCGCGCACTCGCAGCTGACGGCCCCGCGCGTAGGCGTCCTTCACGAGCGCCACCAGCTCCGCCTCGCTGGCTGGGTGATGAAAGCCGTCCCCGTCCGTGTCCACGCCCGCGATCTTCCCAGAAGCCTCCTCCCCGTGTCAAACAAACGCAATCATCCCGTTATCGAGACAGAAACGAAACACAAGGACGCCGATCGTCCGTGCTAGCTTGCCCCATGCTCCTCGACCTCCACGCCCACTACCCCATGCACGTCATCCCCCGTGCACGCCGCGGCACCCACGCCCAGGTCGAGCGTTGGAAAAAGGCCCGTTTCCGCGCCCTCGTCGTGCGCCTGCTCTCGCGTCTCTTCAACTACCAGGGCCCTGGCGACGAACCGGCGGTGACGCTGGATCTGATGCGACGCGGCAACGTCGGCGTGATCCTCTCCGTTCTCTACTGCCCCTTCGACGAGATCGATCTGCGCAAGCGCTATGGCGCCCCGCCGCAGGCCAACTACTTCTCCGACCTCGTCGAGCAGCTCGAGGACGTGGAGGCGGACATTGCCGCCCATCGGCACGCCGGCGCCAACGTCACCATCGCTCACACCCGCGCTGAGCTCAACGAGGCGATCGCCACCGGCACACCCACCCTCGTTCACGCCGTGGAGGGCGGCTTTCACCTCGGCGCCACCGAGCGGGAGGTTTGCGAGAACGTCGCCGTCCTCGCCCGCCGCGGCGTTCTCTACGTCACCGTCGCCCATCTCTTCTGGCGTCAGGTGGCCACCAACGCCCCCGCGCTGCCCTTCATGCCCGACCGCCTCTACCGCTGCGTGTTCCGCCAGTCTCGCGACGAGGGTCTCACGCCGCTGGGTGAGGCTGTCGTCCGCGCCATGGCCGCCCACGGCATCCTCGTCGACATCACCCACATGAGCGAGCCCGCCATCGCCCAGACCTTCCGGATCCTGGACGAGATCGGCGGTCGCGATCGCATCCCCGTGCTGGCCACCCACGGGGCCTACCGCTTCGGCCACCTCGCCTACAACCTGAGCGAACGCACCGTCCAAGCCGTCGCTCGCAGAGGCGGTGTCATCGGCCTGATCCTCTGCGAGCACTACATCAGCGACGGGTGGGACAAGCCGCGCTCCTTCAAGGACTCCTTCGCGCTAGTCCGCACGCACATCGACAGGATCCGCGAGATCACCGGATCACACGACCACGTCGCCTTCGGCTCCGACCTGGACGGCTACATCAAGCCCGCCCTCCCCGGCCTCGAACACCTCGGCCACATGCGCCGTCTGCGAGATGCCCTCGCCGACCACTACGACGAGGCCGCCGTGAAGGGCTTCGCCAGCGGTAACGCTCTCGGCGTGATCAACGCCGCCTGGCAGGTCTCGGTTGACACGCTGCGTAATTTGTGATTTATATATCCACGCAGGGATTGAGGAGCAGACCCGCGGTCGGGGTCGTCGGGGTTTGACGGACGGAAGCGGGCCGCTCGGAGCGGAAGGTTGGAGACGCATGAGGCTCGCGAGCTGTGTCGAGCAAAGGATGCTTCGCACTCTCCACGAGCGCTGGCCCTACCGGCGCTCTCACTGCAGGCACGACCTGCACTGGCTGCTGAGGGTTCGTCCCCGCGATCGCTGCGTCCGGGGCCGCCTGCATCCGCTGCCCTGCCTGCGTGCGCGACGCCGCCGGCCGCTGGACGGCTGATCCGACGCCTCCGGGCACGCCGAGAGCCCACCATCTAGGATCGCGTCCGTGGCCGGCCGCGACATAGAGAGCCTCTGCATCGACACCATCCGCGGCCTCGCCATGGACTCCGTCCAGCAGGCCAACGCCGGCCACCCCGGCACCGCCATGGCCCTCGCGCCGCTCGGCTACACGATCTTCGAGCGCTTCCTGCGCGCCGACCCCGCCGACCCCGCCTGGCCGGGCCGGGACCGCTTCGTGCTGAGCGCCGGCCACGCCTGCGTGCTCCAGTACTCCCTGCTGCATCTCTGCGGCTACGACCTCGCGCTCGATGACCTCAAGCGGTTTCGCCAGTGGGGCTCCCGCACCCCCGGCCACCCCGAGCGAAGCCACACGCCGGGCGTCGAGGTCACCACCGGCCCCCTCGGCCAGGGCTTCGCCAACGCCGTGGGCATGGCCATCGCCGAGCGCTTCCTCGCCGAGCGCTTCAACCGGCCCGGCGAGGAGGTCGTGGACCACAACACCTACGTGATCTGCTCCGACGGCGACATGATGGAGGGCGTCTCCCAGGAGGCCGCCTCCATCGCCGGCCACTTCGGCCTGGGCAAGCTCATCGTCTGCTACGACGACAACCGCATCACCATCGACGGCTCCACCACCATCTCCTTCGACGGCGAGAACCACGACGCCCGCCTCGCCGCCGACGGCTGGCACGTCCAGCGCGTGCACGACTCCGAGGACCTCCCCGCGCTCACCGCCGCCCTCCAGGCCGCCCGCGAGGAAACCGAGCGCCCCTCCTTCATCTCCCTGCGCTCCCACATCGCCCACCCCGCACCCAACGCCGTCGACACC
>DATJVV010000134.1:0-2812 GCA_035501635.1 Solirubrobacteraceae bacterium
CCCTCCCCCTCGCTGCGCGCCATCCCCGGCGGCTCCCTCCCCGCCAGGCGTCTTCGCTTCGCCGCTCGTCGTCCCGCCGCCCCCGCCCATCCACCGGGCCGCTGGTCGCTCGTGACGCCCCTGTTCGCCGCTCACGCCGACACCGTCTCCCCGCCCGCTCGTCGTCGCGCCCTGGCCGAACTGCTGCTCGAGCGCCACGGCATCCTCACCCGCGAGCACATCCTCGCCGAGGCCATCCCCGGCGGCTTCGCGGGCCTGTATGACTCCCTGGCCGAGCTGGAGACACTCGGCGTCTGTCGCCGCGGCTACTTCGTGGAGGGCCTCGGCGGCGCCCAGTTCGCCCTCCCCGGCGCCGTCGAGCGACTGCGCCAAGATCGCCCCCGCCCGGACGCCCAGCCACCCGCCCTCGTTCTCGCCGCCGCCGATCCCGCTCAGCCCTACGGCGCCGTCCTGCCCTGGCCCCGTCCCCACCACCACGATCGCCGCCCCGCCCGCGTTCCCGGCGCCTATCTCATACTCCTGGCCGGCGAACCGCTACTCTATGTGGAGCGTTCCGCGCGCGGCCTCATCAGCTTCAGAGAGCCTTCCAGCGATCCCGCTGACCTGCGCGCGGCTCTCATGTCTCTCGCCCACGCGGTCCATGCCGGTCGCATCCCCCGCTTGGCGCTGGAGCGCATCGATGGCGCCCCCGCCGTCGGATCCAAGTGGGAGACATTCCTGGCGGAATCCGGCTTTCGGGCCGGTCCTCGCCGCCTGATCCTCAGCGCCTGACCCCTTTTCGGGGCCCGCCAAAATGGGCTCATCCCGCCCAGTCGACCTTTTGCCTGCTCACGTCCTTAATCGGACCATCGGAATACGAACACGCGTGCGCATACTCGAATCGCATTGTCCGTCAGACATCCGCACTTAGCGGAAACATAGCTGGAATCCTCCGATCGGTCCTGGTAGAAAAAACTTGAAATCGGGTTCGAGGTTACCTACCTTCTCGAACCGTGGGGATGAGCGGAACTCAGAGGGAAGTGCGACCGATGTACCGGAGACTGCCGCACGGGCCGCATGGAATGGACCGCGAGGATGTCGCGCGCCATCAGCGCGCCCGCCTCTACGGCGGCATGATCGAGTCCATCGCCGAGCACGGCTATCGCGCCACCACCGTGGCCCACGTCATCGGCCTCGCCGGCGTCTCCCGTCGCGCCTTCTACGAACAGTTCGCCAACAAGGAGGACTGCTTCGTGGCCACCTACGACATCGTCGTCGCCCGCTCCCGCAAGCGCGTCCTGGAGGCCTGGGGCAGGGAACGCGGCTGGGCCAACCGCCTGCACTCCGCCTGCAAGGTCTTCCTGGAGGACATCGCCGGCGAACCCAAGGGCGCCCACCTCGTCCTCGTGGACTCCCTCGGCATCGGCGCCAAGGCCCGCGAACGCCTTCAGCTCGCCGGCACCTCCTACGAGCGTCTCGTCGCCTCCGCCTTCAAGTTCGCCCCCGACAACGCCCCCCTTCCCACCATCGCCGCTCGCGCCATCGTCGGCGGCGTCCGCCACGTCGTCTTCAACCGCGTCCGCGAAGCCCGCGTGTCCGAGCTCCGCACCCTCGCCGACGAAGTTCTCGACTGGGTGGAGTCCTATCGCTCCCCCGCAAGCACCCGCCTGCGCCTCGTGGCCCTCAAGGAGCCCCCTCACATCTCCCCCGAGCCCGCCGCCTTCCTCTCCGGCGACGACAAGCGCACCAGGGTCCTCGGCTCCGTCGTCCACCTCACCCTCGACGAAGGCTACGCCGAGCTCACCGACCCCCAGATCGCCCAGTTCGCCGGCATCTCCACCGAGGCCTTCCACAAGCAGTTCCGCTCCAAGGAGGAGTGCTACCTGGCCGTCGTCGACGAGTTCACCCGCGAAGCCATCGCCGCCGTCGAGACCGCCGTCGCGGGATCTCCCACCTGGCCCGTCGCCGTCCACCGCGCCGTCCGCACCTTCGTCGACTACATCACCGCCCATCCCGCCCTCCTGCGCATCTCCTTCGTCGACCTCTTCGAAGTCGGTTCCGGCATGATCGATCGCATGACCGCCTCCGTGGAGCGCTTCACCGCACTGCTCACCGAGAACGGCCCCGAGCCTCGCCGCGCCCCCGAAGTGCTCCCCGAGGTCCTCACCGGCGCCATCTGGGACATCGTCTCCGCCTACTCCGCCAACGACCGCGTCCGCTACCTGCCCTGCCTCACCGACCACATCGCCTACGTCATCCTCGCTCCCTACGTCGGTCCCAAGAGCGCCGCCGACACCATCGAGGGCTGCCGCCGCCGCTCCCGCATCGTCTCCCCCGCCCTCGCCAAGCCGATCACCCACGAGTCTCAGGACAGAGAGCAGCGCGCCGCGCTGTAGCCCGCCGGATCCGCGTCCGCCACCGTCGTGTGCCCAGCCGAGGTCGTCCGCGTGGCTTCGTGCACCACCCGCCTTCCGTGCCGCCACTGGAACGTCGCCAGGCCCCTCATCGTGAAGGGCCCCTTCCCCTGCACCGCCATCAGCTGAAAGCTCGTCCCTCCCTGCCGCGTCGTCTTCGCCGAGCCCACCGCGATGAACCCTGAGCTCCCGTCCTTGCTCAGGTTTCCCCACGTGCCGTTTCCCTCCAGGTACTGCAGCTCAAAGGCCATGTACATCGTGTCCCGGGGGTGTCCGTCACCGGGCATGGACCCCCGGATGCCGATCGTGTACCGCTGATCCGCCGGGTTGCACACGTCCACCGTCGCCCACAGTTCCCGCGAGCTCAGCAGCGAGCGACTCCTCTCTCGCTCCCCTCCCAACGGCCCCCCCCCCCCCCC
>DATJVV010000135.1:0-4261 GCA_035501635.1 Solirubrobacteraceae bacterium
CGAGTTTCCTTTCTTCGGCTTCCGTGAGTTCCTGTTCGTCGATCGTGAGCGCTTCGCCGCCGATGTACCTGCCGGCCAGCACCCCCGTGAATTCGATCACGTACGGTTTGCTGCCGCTCACGTCCCCCGGGCCGCCCGTGACGATCACGTTGCCCGCGCCGATCGGCTTGTGTTCGCCTTTGACCTTTTCCAGCGCTTCCTGCAGTTCGCCCGCGGTGGCGTCGTAGGGCAGCAGCTTGGTTTCGCCTTCTTCGCCCGTTTCTTCGTTTTCGTAGTAGAGCGAGAATTTGCCCGCGCGCGCGCTCACCGTGAGCGTCATCACCAGGTTCGCGGGCGCCCCGCGCGAGACGTTCGTGGGCCCGTGCTCCACCGCCAGTTCCCAGGCGGGGCTGGCGTCCGACGCGGCGATCGCGGTCCCGCCGACCGACAGCCACAGCGCGGCCGACAGACAGAGCACAGTCGCCACCGCCGCCGCCGGGCCCGCGACCCCTCTGCCGATTTCCCCTGGTCGTCCCATCCTCTCCGCTCGCTCGCTCGTCCCTCTGCGCCGCCGGGTGCCGCTCGGGGGCTTCCGGGTGTCGCTTGGATCGCTGCCGGGTGCCGCTTCAAGCCGGGGCCGGCCCGCGGGCCGGCCCCGGCGTGCGATCGACTCGCCGGCCGCGGCATCGGGCCGCGGCCGGCGCTTGCATCGATCAGAGTTCCACTTTCACCGTTTCGCCGCCCGAGGTGAGCGCGAAGGTACCGCTCAGATGGCCTTCTTTGGGGCAGGCCGCGTTGCTGGTTTTTTTGTTGATTTTGAACAGCTGGTTGGAGGTTTTGATTTCCAGGTTGCCGCTCGTGGCGTGGGTGAAAGCGACCTTGCCCGCTTCAAACGTGCATTTGATGTTGCCGCTTTCCACGAAGGTGGACTGGAACGACACCTTTTTGGTGCCTTTGAGCTTGCCCGTGCCTTTGGTCGTGAATTCGACCGGCCACGGGAAATTCTTCGCTTCGATTTCCACGGCCCCGAGGATGCCGCTGGTTTTGCAGAGGTGTTCTTTGCCTTCGAAGCTCAGTCCGCCCGTCGAGGACTCGCTCGTGAACGAGCCCTTGTCTTTGGTTGCGCTGTTGTTCGCGAGCGTGCCGACCAGCACGTTGCTAGAGCATTCGAGGGTGCCCGCGTTGGTTTCAAAGATCAGGTTCGAGCTGCTCCCCTTCAGTTCCGCTCCCGCGCCGAGCAGGCCTTTGCCGGCAGTCGAGAGCTTGAGCACGATTTTTTCGGTCGCCGAGGCGCTGATTGCGGTCACGGCGCCAAGCGCGCACACGGCAACGAGGCAGACCCCAATGATCCTGATGCGTCGCATCTACTCACTCCTTTTCCCTCTTCGATAGTCATCGCCGCCGGCCATCGCCTCCCTCGGCGCCGACCCGCGCGGCCAGTTCCATTACCCCTGTGCTGTACCCAGCCAGCGGTCCTCCATTCCCCATGTCCGGGCGGATCGCTTCCGCACCGGGCGCGGGGCGCCCCGGCCGCCCCAGCAGGCCAGACGCATGTCTCTTGCTGACATCATGTAATCGACGAGATTAGCACACCGTTTGACTTCGTGTCAATTAGGGTGTTTTATGCGCCGCTCGGGCCAACCCGGGACGGGCGGCGGCACGGCCTCACGGCGCGTCCCTCCGCTCGCCCGGCCCACCGGCGGGCGCGCAGAACGCCTCGGGGCGGCGCGCCTCGCCGGCCGGCGCCCGCGAGCCGGGCACGCGCAAACGCACGCCCTGCCTGGCCGGGCGCTCGAGAACGGGTCCGGGGCTCAGCCCGAACCGGCGGCCTCAGACGGCCGAGACCTGCTCTTCCTCGGCGACCCGGAAGGAGGAGCCGCAGCCGCAGGCGGCCACGACGTTGGGGTTGTCCACTTTGAAGCCCGCGCCCTGCAGGCTTTCCTCGTAGTCGATCACCGAGCCGCGCACGTAGGGCAGGCTGGCCTCGTCCACGAGCAGCTTCAGGCCGTGGCTCTCGAACACCGTGTCGTCCTCGCGCTGCTCGTCGAAGGCCAGCTGGTACTGAAAGCCCGAGCAGCCGCCGCCGCGCACGCCCACCCGCAGGCCCGCCAAACCGGCGTCCGCCTCCTGGGCGGCGAGGAACTCGCGCACCTTCTCGGCACCATTGTCGGTGATCGTGACCATCGCTATCGAAAGTATAGCCAAGGGCGGGAAGTGCTCTAAGCTAGCTGGCGAGATGCCCGACGTGCAGGAGATCAAGCAGCGCATCGAGGCCGCCATCCCGGGCGCCAGCGCCGAGGTGGAGGACTGGACGGGCGGCGGCGATCACTTCCGCGCCACCGTCACCGCCCCCGCCTTCGCCGGGCGCAGCCGCATCGAGCAGCACAAGCTCGTCTACGCGGTCTTCGGCGCGGAGATCGGCGGGCGCATCCACGCCCTCTCGCTGCAGACCCGAAGCCCCGAACAGAACTAGCCCGAAGCCCCGACCCAGAACCAGCCAGGAGCAGCCATGCCAGATCCAGAGCAGAGCCAGATTCGCGACGCGATCCAGAAGGCCATCGACGAGCACCGCGTGATCCTGTTCATGAAGGGCACCCCCGAAGCGCCCGCCTGCGGCTTCTCGGCCCGCACCGTGGCCGCCCTGCAGGCCCTGGAGGCGCAGTTCGCGGCCGTGGACGTGCTGCCCGACCCCCGCATCCGCCAGGAGCTCTCGGCGATCTCCCAGTGGCCCACCATCCCCCAGCTGTTCGTGGAGGGTGAGCTCGTGGGCGGCTGCGACATCGTGCTGGAGATGTACGAGTCCGGCGAGCTCGCCGGAGCGCTCGGTCTCACGGCGGCGTGAGCACGGGCGGGCGCGCCGTTGTCGTAGCGTGCTCGACCGAGCACTCGGCCCTCACGGCGGCGTGAGCACGGGCGGGCGCGCTTGCTGTAGCGTGCCGGCCCGATGCCAAACCCCGTAGCGGTCGTCGCCGACTCCACCAACTACCTGCCCCGCCGCCTCGCCGAGGAACGGGAGATCCACCAGGTGAGCCTGTACGTCGGCTGGAAAGGCTCTCCGCCAGAGCGCGAGCTCGACATGGACGGCTTCGATGCCTTCTACGAGCGCCTGCGCGCCGATCCCGAGCTGCCCACCACCTCCCAGCCCTCGATCGGCGACTTCCTCGCCGTCTGGGAGCCCCTGCTGGAGAGCGGCCACGACGTCGTCTCGATTCACCTCGCCAGCGGCATCTCCGGCACCTGCGAAGCCGCCCGCCAGGCCCAGGCGCTGATCGCCGAGCGCGGCATCGGCGAGCGGGTTCAGGTGATCGACGCCGAAACCGCCTGCGGCGGCCTCGGCCTGCTCGCGCTCGCCGCCGCCGCCGCCGCCAAGGCGGGAGCCGACCGCGAAGGGGTGGTGGAGCGGGTGCGTGAGACCCGCCGGGCGCTGACGATGTGGTTCTGCATCGACACCCTCGAGTACCTGCGCCGCGGCGGGCGCGTGGGCAAGGCCCAGGCCTGGCTCGGCGGCACCCTGCGCATCAAGCCGATCCTCTCCCTCGAGCGCGAGATCACCCCGGTGGAGCGCGTGCGCACCGCCGGCCGCGCCTTCGAGCGGATGGTGAGCTACGCCCAGAAGCTCCACGACGCCGGCACCGACGGCTGGGTGGTGCAGCACATCCGCGCCACCGAGCAGGCCGAGCGCCTGATCGAGCGCTGCCGCGAGATCTTCGACTCCGAGCCCGTCTTCACCTCCGAGGTGGGCCCCGTCATCGGCACCTACACCGGCCCCGGCATGATCGGCGTGGGCGGTGTGCCCCGCCGGCTGCTCGCCTGAGCCGGTTCAGAAGCCCCGGCGGCGGCGCCGGCGACGGCGCAGCATTTTCACGCCCAGCAGCAGCGCCACTGCGCCCGCGCCCATCACCACCTCGTCGCGATGGCGCTCCAGGTGGCCCCGCCAGTCGGTGAGGTAGGCCACCTCCCCGCGCAGCCGCCCGATGGACACCGCCAGCTCGGCCCGGTTGGCCTCGATCGAGTTGCGGATCTCCGCCGGCGAGCGCTCCGCCATCAGCCTGCCTCCTCGGACGCTGGCTCGGACGTGGGATTGGACGCGGGGTCAGACGTGGGGTTGAACGTGGGCGCCGCCGACGTGGGGTCGGACGCCGCCCCGGGGGGCTGGTCGCCGGCGGGCGCCGCGGCGCCGTAGGGCGCTGGGGGCGTGGGCGCCACGACGGGAGTGGGCTCGGTGGTGGCGACCGTCTCGCGGATCCTGCGGGCCTCCTCGATCGCCAGGTCGGGCGTGGGC
>DATJVV010000136.1:0-2225 GCA_035501635.1 Solirubrobacteraceae bacterium
GCTTGCGGCCGAGAAGGCGGCGGGGGAGGGGGGCGGGGACACCAGTCAAACGATCGTGTTCGTGCGCACCAAGATCCGCTGCGAGCAGCTGTTCAAAACGCTGCGCGATCGGGGCATGAACGTGAGGGCGCTGCATGGGGACATGTCCCAGGGCTCCCGGGATGGTGTGATGCTGGCCTTCAAGGGCGGTCGCGTGCCGATCCTCGTGGCCACCGACGTGGCGGCTCGCGGTCTTGACATCTCCTCGGTGACGCACGTGATCAACTACGACGTGCCCACCTCGCCGGACACCTACGTGCACCGCATCGGGCGCACCGGCCGGGTGGGGCGCTCGGGACGGGCGATCACCTTCGTGGAGGGCCGCCAGCAGCGGGAGCTGGAGGCGATCGAGCGGCACATCGGCACCTCGATCGAGCCCTGGCGGCGAGGGGCGGTGGGAGCGCCCACGCCGGTGCGGGAGCGCCCGCGGCGGCACTCCAAGCCGCGAGTGTCGCGCCGGGCGGGCCGCGGGGAGGGCGCCGGCGAGGAGGAGCGTTACGTGAAGCTGATGGTGAGGGGCGGCCGGGCAAACGGGTTGCGGGTGGCGGACATCGTGGGCGCGGTGACCTCGGCGGCGGGCCTGGAGGGGGAGTCGGTGCGCGACGCGCTGGTGCTCGAGCGCTTCTCCTTCGTGTCGGTGCCCGAGAGCGAGGCCGAGCGTGTGATCGATGCGCTCGCCGGCCGGGAGCTCGGCGGCGAGCCCGTCAGCCTGGAGCGGGTGCCCGCCTGAGGCGGGCGCCGCCCGCCGGAGCGGGGGTCGGCGGCCGGAGCGGCGCTCGGCGGGAGCGGGGCCCGGGCGGGCGCTATCGTGGCGCGGGTCAGCCCGCAGCCAGCCGCGCAACTCAGGAGGTCATCCAGATGTCAACCGCCACGATCAACACCAGCGAGGGGCCGATCACGTTCGAGCTCTTCGACGAGGAGGCGCCCAGGACGGTGGAGAACTTCCGCAAGCTGGCCACGGAGGGCTTCTACGACGGGCTCACCTTCCACCGGGTGATCAAGGACTTCATGATCCAGGGGGGATGCCCCAACGGCACCGGCACGGGTGGGCCGGGGTACACGTTCGAGGACGAGATCAACGACCACAAGGTGGTGCGGGGCGCCCTGGCGATGGCGAACGCGGGGCCGAACACCAACGGCTCGCAGTTCTTCATCGTCACCGCGGGGGCCTGCCCGTGGCTGGATGGCAAGCACACGGTGTTCGGTGAGGTGAGCGAGGGCATGGACGTGGTGGAGAAGCTGGAGGCGATCGACACCGACGGCATGGACCGGCCCGCGGAGCCGATCGGGATCGCCTCGGTGGAGCTCTCCTGAGCCTGGCCTACACCCCGAAGCGGTAGCCCACGCCGGGGTCGGTGACGATGTACCTCGGCCCGCCTGTGGCCGCGCCGAGGGAGCGGGCGGCGCCGGTGCCCGGGCGGCTGCCCTCGGGCTCGATCTTGGCGCGCAGACGGGCGATGTGGGTGCGCAGGGTGGGGACGTCCTCGACGTAGGCGGGCCCCCAGACCTCGGCGAGAAGGGCGCGGTGTGTCATCAGGCGGCCGCGATTGCGCACGAGCACGCGCAGGAGGTCGAACTCGATCGGGGTGAGGTGCACGGGCTCGCCCTCGCGGGAGACGGTGCGGGCGGGGAAGTCGATGGCGAGGCCGTCGAGCTCCAGGCGGGCCTCCTCGCCGCCGGAGGCGGCGCGGGCGCGGCGCAGCACGGCGTGCAGGCGGGCGACGAGCTCGCGGGCGGCGAAGGGCTTGGTGACATAGTCGTCGGCGCCGGCCTCCAGGGCGTGGACCTTCTGCTCCTCCTCGCCGATGGCGGAGAGCACGAGGATGGGCATGTCGCTCCATTCGCGCAGGCTGCGGGTGACGGCGATGCCGTCGCCGTCGGGGAGCACGAGATCGACGATGGCGGCCTGGGGCGGGCGCACGGCGGCGCGATCGAGGGCCTCGGCGGCGCTCTGGGCGGCGATCACCTCGAAGCCGGCGTCGCGCAGGACCACGCGCAGGGCGCGCAGGATCTGGAGCTCGTCGTCGACCACGAGCACGCGGGGCGCGTCCGGCGTCCTCGACGAGACGGCGTCAGGCATCCTCGGCGAGGGCGACGCCCTGGAGGTGCGGGGCGGGCTGGCCGTTGGCGGCGGGGACGGCCGCGTCGAGGGGCAGCTCGAACACGAACGTGGCGCCCTGGCCGGG
>DATJVV010000137.1:0-12506 GCA_035501635.1 Solirubrobacteraceae bacterium
TGCAGGAGCATCTAGCGACCGCCGTTCCCAACCAGCCCACCACCGGCATCTTCGAAGCCACCACCACCGCCAACCTCGAGCAGTTCCAGTCCGCCCACGCCATCTCCCCCACCGGCAAGACCGAAGCCGCCACCTGGCAGGCCCTGCTGGCCCTCCCGCCCGTCGCCGTGAACTGGACGGGGGAAGGGCCGAAGGGCTAGCCAGACCTCAGATCCGCTGGATCAGCGTGCCGGTGCCAAGCCCTCCGCCGCAGCACATGGTCACGAGGCCCACCTCCTTGTCGGAGCGCTCGAGCTCGTGCAGCAGCGTGGTGATCAGCCGCGCGCCCGTGGACCCCAGGGGATGGCCGAGGGCCATGGCGCCGCCGTTGACGTTCACGCGATCCATGTCCGGCTCGAGCTCCCGCCGCCAGGCCGCCACCACGGGCGCGAACGCCTCGTTGATCTCGATCAGGTCGATGTCGCCGATCGCCATGCCGTTGCGCGCGAGGATTTTGCGGGTGGCCGGGATCGGGCCCTCGAGCATTTTCACCGGGTCACAGCCCACCGTGGTCTGATCCACGATCCGCGCCCGCGCCCGCAGGCCCAGCGCCCTGGCCTTCTCCGCGGCCATCAGCAGCACCGCCGCCGCGCCGTCTGAGATCTGGGAGGCGTTGCCCGCGGTGATCTTCCCGTCGGGCTTGAACGCCGGCTTGAGCTGGGAGAGCGCCTCGAGGTTGGTTTCCGGCCGGATGCCCTGGTCGGTGACATGGGTGTCCCCGTTGACCTGGAAGGGCACGATCTCGCGCTCGAAGCGCCCCTCCTCGGTGGCCTGGTGGGCCAGCCGGTGGGAGCGCACCGCCAGCTCGTCGAGCTCCGAGCGCGGGATCTCCCACTGGTCGGCGATCATCTCCGCGCCCAAACCCTGGCCCACGATGTTGTGCTTGCCCATCAGCTCGGGCGTGAACGCGAAGCCGAAATCCTCCTGGGTCTTCATGCCCGCCGCGAACGGCAGGTGGCCCATGTGCTCCACGCCCCCGCCGATCATCGCGTCGTGCACCCCCGCCGCGATCAGCGCCGCCGAGAAGTTCACCGCCTGCTGCGCCGACCCGCACTGGCGGTCCACGGTGGTGGCCGGCGTCTCGATCGGCAGGCCCTCCTGCAGCCAGGCGTTGCGCGCGATGTTGAAGCCCTGCTCCCCGAACTGCTGCACGCACCCCGCCACAACGTCCTCCACCTCCGCCGCCTCGATCCCCGCCCGGGAGATCACCTCGCTGTACACCTTCCCCAGCAGCGCGTTCGGGTGGGTGTCCTTGTAGTAGCCCTTCTCCCGGTGTCCCCGCCCGATCGGCGTGCGCACCGCCTCCACGATCACGACCTCACGGCCCTCTGGCTGCCTCATGACTCACGTCCTCCTGGATCGGCTCTGTTGGCGATTGGCTGCTGCCGGCACCCGCCGCGCGCCACGCGCTGCCGCGGGCCCGGCAGTGGCGATGAGGGCCTGCGGAGTACGCTCCGCGCCCGTATCCCTTACTCTACCGCGCCCAACCCCAAGTAGATTGACCAGTCAGTCAACGACATGAACGAGAGCCTCGCCATAGTCGGAAGCGGCGCCATCGCCTGCGGGCTGGCCGCCACCGCCGCCCACCACGGCCCCGTGCTGCTGCTCGCCCGCTCCGAGGACTCCGCCGAGCGCGCCCGCCAGACGGTGGAGAGGACCCTCGCCCGCCTCGGCGCCGAGATCGACCCCGAGCACGTGCAGGTGCTCACCGACCGCGACCGCCTCGCCGACGCGCGCTTCGTCGTGGAGGCCGTCGTGGAGGACCACGACGTCAAGGCCGGCCTGCTCGCGGAGATGCACTCCATCCTCGGCCCCCAAGCCATCCTGGCCAGCACCACCTCCTCCCTCTCCGTCGAGCGCCTCGCCGCCGAGAGCGGCCGCCCGGAGCGCTTCGTGGGCCTGCACGTCTTCAACCCCGTCACCAGGATGAAGCTCGTCGAGCTCGTCTTCCCCGCCGCCGCCAGCCCCGACACCCGCGCCCGCGCCCTCGCCCTCTGCGAGACCTTCGAGAAGACCCCCGTGGAGGTCCCCGACGTGCCCGGCTTCGTGGTCAACCGCCTGCTCTTCCCCTACCTCTTCAGCGCCGTCCGCCTGCTCGAAGACACCCACCTGGACCCCGACGCCATCGACACCTGCATGAAGCTCGGCGCCGGCCACCCCATGGGGCCCCTCGCCCTGCTGGACCTCGTCGGCCTCGACGTCTCCAGGGCCATCGGCGAGACCATCGGCGCTCCCGTGCCCGACCGCATCGAGGCCCTCATCGCCGAGGGCGCCCTCGGGCGCAAGTCCGGCCGGGGCTTTCACAGCTACTGACCCTCTCTGTCCAAGCGCGGGAGGAACGTCTTTCCGCGGGAGCAACGTCTTCCGATCCGGGGGCCCGCGCGCGCGTGCGCGTGCGCGCGCGGGCCCCTGCATGTGAGCTTTCTCATGTGAGGATTTAGGAAGTCTGAGGCGACTTTTAGGTGGCCTTCATCAACCTCGCGATACTGGATCTTGCGACACAGTCGCAATGCACACCCGCCTCCTCCCAGTGCACACGCTCCGGCCCGCTCCCCCCGCGGGCCGGACGTGTTTAACGGGCCGTTTCCGACCCGTTCAACCCACATGGGGCCGCCGGGCCGCCGCGCCGCGGGACTCGATGGGCCGCCGCGCTCAGGCCGCCGCGCGCTCTTTGGCGGGACGCCTGCGCGAGCGGATGCGCACCGCGTCGATGCGGTTGTCGCGCACGGACTCCACCCTGATCGAGTAGCCGCCCGCCTGCACCGTGTCTCCCCGCCGGGGCAGCCGGCCGAGCTCGGCGAACACGAAGCCTCCGACGGAGTTGTAGGCGTCGCTGTCCACCGGCAGCTCCAGGCCGTAGTCGGCGAGGTCGGTGACCGCCACGTGGCCGCGCACGAACCAGTCGCCGTTGGCCAGCCGCCTCACCTCCCCGGCGGTGGGGTCGGTCTCGTCGGCGATCTCCCCCACCACCTCCTCCACGATGTCCTCCACCGAGACGATTCCCACCACGCGCCCGTACTCGTCCACCACCACCGCCATCGAGGTACGTTGGCGCTGCAGGTCCGCGAGCAGGTCGTCCAGGGGCTTGGTCTCGGGCACGATCGGCGCGTCGTGCACGAGCGCCTCCACCGTGGCCTCGGGGCCCTCCCGCATCAGGCGGTCCGCCAGGGCGCTCACGTGCACGAGGCCCCGCACCCGGTCGGGATTCTCGTCCTCGGTCACCACCAGGCGGGTGTGGCCCGAGTCGATGCAGCGCTGCAGCGCCGTCTCCACGTCCTGGGAGAGGTCGATCGTGATCACCGCCGGGATCGGCGTCATCACCTGGCGGGCCTCCTGCTCGTGCAGGTGGAAGACGCCCGTGAGCATGCCCGCCTCGCCCGGGTCGATGTGCCCGCCCGCGTAGGACTCCGCGATCAGCCGCTTGAGCTCCTCCGGCGAGCCGCCGCTGCGCTCGAAGCTCATCTCCACGCCCATCCGCGCGAGGATCCAGCGGGCCACCGTGGTGAGCCCCACGATGAACGGCCGGAAGGCCCTGCTGAAGGCCTGCAGCGGCCGCGCCACCCGCCGGGCCACCGTCTCGGCACGGTCGATCGCGTAGAACTTCGGCACCATCTCCCCCGCGATCAGCTGCGCCACCGTGATCGCGAGGAACGCGAGGGTCACGCAGATCGCCACCGACACCCCGTGGCTCACCACGTCGCCGAACCAGTTTTTGAGGATGCTCGCCAGCGCCGGCTCGCCCAGGGCGCCGATGCCGATCGAGGTCATCGTCACCCCGATCTGAACCGCCGAGATGTACTCGTTGATGTTCCCGATCTGCTCCAGCGCGAGCCGCGCGCCCCGCAGGCCTTCCTCGCGCATCACCTCCAGGCGCGAGCGCCGCGAGCGCACGAGCGCGTACTCCGCGATCACGAAGAACGCGTTCACGCCGATCAGCACCGCCGTGAGTAGGAGCCGAAGCCCGTTCACGCCGGGGCGCCGCCCTCCGCGGCGCCGCTACTTCGGTGAGGTTCTTCGTCGTCGTTCATCGTCTGCCGACCGTCCAACCGTAGCAAGCCCTCGCGTCGGAAGCCAGGGACGGCGCCCGTCCTCACGCGAGCTCGTCGATGCGCGCCGCCAGCGCGAGGTCCGCGTCGGTGATACCGCCCTGCGAGTGGGTGGACAGCGTCAGCCGCACCCGGTTCCAGCCGTGCAGGAGCATGTCGGGGTGGTGGTTCATGGCCTCCGCAGCCTCCCCCACGCGGTTCACGAACGCCAGCGCCGCCGCGAAGTCCGCGAGCTTCAGCTCCCGCACGATCGCATCCCCCTCCCGCCGCCACTCCGTGCCGGCCAGGCGCTCGTCGATCTCGTGCTCGCTCAGCAGCGCCATCGGCGATCGACACTATCGCGATCGGGGGGCCCGCGCGTGCGCGCGCGTGCGCGCGCGGGCCCCCTTTCGCGAATACATCCCTCTCCCTCGCTCGCTCGGACCACATCGCGGCTACAGTCGAGGCCATGCGCATCGTGAGCCTCGTGCCGCACGCCACCGAGCTGCTGTTCGCGCTGGGGGCGGGGCCGGACGTGGTGGGGGTGACGCACGAGTGCGACTTCCCGCCCGCCGCCGAAGAGCTGCAGCGGGTGACCCGCGACGTGCTGCCGGCGGGGCTGTCGGCGGGGGAGATCGACGCGGCCGTGCGCGAGCGCACCGCGGCGGGGGAGGCGATCTACGAGCTCGACCGGGACGCGCTCGTGGACCTGGAGCCCGAGCTGATCGTCACGCAGGCCCTCTGTCCGGTGTGCGCGGTCTCCCACGAGGAGGTCTCCGAGCTGGCCGGCGAGCTGGCCTCGCGCCCGCGGGTGATCGCCCTGGACCCGAAGACGTTGGGGGAGACGCTCGGGGACATGCGCACGCTCGCGCAGGCCACCGGGCGGCGGGAGCGGGGGGTGGAGCTGATCGCGCGCAGCGCCGCGCGGATCGACCGCGTGAAGCTGGCCGTGCGGGGAAGGCGCCGGCGGCGGGTCGCGGCGCTGGAGTGGCTGGAGCCGGTGTACGTGGCGGGCCACTGGACACCCCAGCTGATCGAGCTGGCGGGCGGCGAAGACGTGCTGGGCTTTCCCGGCGAGCCCTCGCGCACGGCCAGCTGGGAGGAGGTGACGGCGGCGGGGCCGCAGGTGGTGGTGGCGATGCCCTGCGGCTATGACGCGCCGCGCGCGCACGCGCAGGCGCTGGACCACGCCGAGCAGCTCGGCGGGCTGGGCGCCAACAGGGTGGTGGCGGTGGACGCGTGCGCCTACTTCTCGCGGCCGGGCCCGCGGCTGATCGACGGCCTGGAGCTGCTCGCGCACGTGCTGCACCCCTCCCACGCGCCAGAGGCGCCGGCGCGGGCGCTGGACGTGGAGGTGCCGCTCAGGGTTCGGGGGTGAGCTGGAGGGTCTGCGTGGGGGCGGTGGGTTCCACGAGGCTTGACTTGGAGGTGGCGATGGAGCCCACCACGCAGGCAACGGCGATCGCGCCACAGCCGGCCATGGCCAGGGCCTGCTGGCGGTGGCGCTCGCCCAGCGCAAGCAGCCAGGCCACCAGGGCGCCGCCGATCAGGCCGCCCACGTGGCCGCCCCAGGAGATGTCCGAGAAGGTGAAGCTGAGCACGAGGTTGACGATGATGAGCATGCCCACGCCGCTCTGCATGATCGGTATCTGGCGCGCGCGCATCTCCACGGCGGCGGCGCCCATCACGCCGAACACCGCCCCGGAGGCGCCCACGGTGAGCACGTGGGGGGACACCAGCAGCGCGCCGAAGGAGCCCGCCAGCAGGGAGACGCCGTAGACCACGGCGAACCTCACGTGGCCAATGGCCGGCTCCAACAGCACGCCGAGGTAGTAGAGCACGAGCATGTTGAAGCCGATGTGCAGGACGTTCTCGTGCAGGAAGCCGCTGGTGATGAGCCGCCACCACTGGCCGTGGGCCACCCCCTGGCCGATCAGGGCGGGGTCTTCGCTGCTGCCCAGCAGGGCGCCCTTGAGGTAGACGGTGTCGCCCACGCCACCGCCGTTGAGCGTGAGGTTGCCCTCGGTGAGGAAGGCGATGATGTTGATGGCGATCAGCGCGTAGGTGACGTCCGGGCGGGCGATCATGTCGCGCATGCGCACCGTTTTGGTGCGCTGTTTGGCGCACTCGGGGCAGCGCATGCCCACGGGGGTGGGGGTCATGCAGTCCGGGCAGATGGGCCGCCCGCAGTTCGAGCAGGACACGCCGGTCTCCCGGTTGGGATGTCGGTAGCAGGTGGCCATGGCCGGGTCAGCCTATCCGTGCGGGCAGCGAACGCCCTCGCGCGTCAACGGCCGCCGAGCAGCTTGCGCGCCTCGCGGCGGAGGTCCTCGACGGTGCGCCCCGCCGCGTGCCTGACGCCGGCGAGGCCGTGGGGCGGCTGCTGCTGGGCGCGGCGGCGGGCGCGCAGGAGCACGAGGGCGCCGGCGGCGGCGCCGCCGGCCACCACGGCGGTGGCGGGACGCACCCAGTTGCGGGGGTCGCGCATGGCCGAGAGCTCCCAGGCCTCGAGCTCGTCGGCGGCCAGCTCGGTGATGTTCTCAAGCGCCCCCTCCACGCGGGCGATCAGCTCCGCGGGGGGCTCCACGGGGGCGAGGGCTTCGCGCAGGAGGCCCTCGAAGCTGGAGGCGGCGTCAGTCATCGAGGATGCCCTGCAGCTGCTTGATGGCGCGGTGGATGAGCACCTTGGTGGCCCCGTCGGAGCGTCCCAGGGCGCGGGCGATCTCGCGGTTGTCCATGCCCAGGGCGAAGCGCATGATGAGCGCCTCGCGGCGGTCGTCGGGCAGCCGGTCCACGCCCGTGAGCACCTGCTTGACCTGCTCGCGACTCTCCACCAGCTGCTCGGTGGTGTGGGGGGCGGCGAGCACGGTGGTGTCGTCGATCGGGGAGGCCGGCTTGCGAGAGCGGTCGCGGTAGAGGTTGGCGGCGAGGTTGTGGGCGATGCGGATCAGCCATGGCCGTAGCGGACGGCCGTCGGATTCGCGCTGGGCGCGCTCGAAGTGGCGGTAGGCCTGCAGGAAGGTCTGCTCGGTGAGGTCCTCGGCGTCGTGGTGGTTTCCCACCCGGTAGTAGGCGTAGCTGTAGACGTCGCGCAGATGCGCGCGGTAGAGCTCTGAGAACTCTCGGTCGAGCTGGGCCTTGGACTTCGAGGTGGGTGGCTCGTCCACCCGTCCACACTATCCTCCGGGCCGTTCGGGCCGGGCTCCCCGCCGAGCCAGCGCCACTGCAGGGCGATGCGGCTCCAGATGCGCCGGGTGACGCTCGCGGCCAGCCGGGGAGAGGGCTCGGCGACGGTGGGGAACAGCAGCGGGGCGCCCACCCGCAGGCGCACCCTCACGGGCCGGACGATCCGGCCGCGACGGACCGCTTCCGAGCCGATCACCGCCACGGGCACCACCGGGGCGCCGGTTTCAAGCGCCAGGCGTCCCACCCCGCGGCGGGGCTCGCGCAGGGGACCGCTGCGCTTGCGCGTGCCCTCGGGGAAGATCACCACGCAGTCCCCCCGGCGCAGGATCGCGCGGGCGGTGTCCATCGCGCGCTCGTCGCCGGCGCCGCGATCCACCGGGAAGGCGCCGAGGGCGTTCAGCAGCCAGGCCTGCCAGGGCTTCTCGAAGAGCTCGCGCTTGGCCACGTAGTAGAGGGGGCGGCGCACCAGGGCGCCGATCACGAAGGGATCCAGGAAGCTGCGGTGGTTGGCGGCCAGCAGCACCGGGCCCCTCGCGGGGATGCGCTCGCGGCCGGTGCGCTCCAGGCGGAGGTAGAGCAGGAAGAACGGCACCAGCACCGCCCGCACGGGCCAGTAGAGCAGCGGGTTCACGCCCCGCCCGAGGGCGTGCTCGCGGAAGGCTTCGAGGTCCGGCCCGTCCCCCGGAGCGGGCGGGCTCGGGCTCAGCGTATGCGCGAGAGCTTTCTGCACACAATCGTTTACACGACGCCGGCTGAGGCGTTACAGCCGCTTGCCGCAGGTCGCACCGCGAAGTTATAAGAAATTATTCGGGGTTATACGCCGATATACGCTTTCTTGGATAGATCTGGGCGAGCCTCACGCCGCCAGCACGCCGTCGGAGATCGAGCGCATGCGGCGGGCGGCCTGGCGCACGCGTTCGGGCATGAGGTGGCCGTAGACGTCGACGGTGGTGGAGGTCTTGGCGTGGCCGGCGAAGGCGGCGACGAGCAGGATGTCCTCGCCCTGGCCGATGGCGTTGGTGATGGCCGTGTGGCGCAGATCGTGCAGGCGCACGCTCTCGGGCAGGCCGGCGCGCTGGGCGTAGCGGCGAAAGACGCGGGAGACCATGCGGGGACACAGAGGGCGACCGGTGGGACGCAGCCGGCCGTCGTGGCCGCGCTTTCGCTCGACGGTGGCGAACACGGGCGCCTCGTCGCGGGGATCCTCGGCGACGGCGTAGAGCTCCTCCAGGGCGCGCTGGGCGCCGTCGAGGATCGGCACCAGGCGTTTGCCGGCGTCGGTCTTGGTGGTGAGCACCCGCTCGTGGTCGCGACCGGACGAACCGTTGCCGTTCGCAGCGACCAAACCGAGCTCTGGGCCTAGATTGGGAGCGGCGGGGCGTTCGGGCTCGTCGTAGGGGCCTATGGAGCGGCGCACGTGGATGACGCGCTCGAGCAGGTCCACGTCTTCCCAGCGCAGTCCGATGAGCTCGCCGCGACGCAGGCCGGTGTCGAGGGCGACGGTGAAGAAGGGGCGCCAGCGCGGCGAGCACTCCTGCAGGAAGCGGCGCAGCTGCACGGGGCTGAGCTCGGTGCCGCGGGCGCGGCGCTGGCCGTTTCGCCCGCCGCGGGCGCGGGCCGCGTCGGCGGGGTTCACGCTCACCAGGCCCGCATCTTGGGCGAAGGCGAACATGGCGTGCAGGTGGCGACGGAGCTTGGCGACTCCCTGCTCGCTCATGCCCTCCCGGCGCTTGGCGGCGAGCAGGTTGCGGATCGTGTTGCCGTCGCAGTCCTCCACTCGCAGGTGACCGATGGCGGGGGCGATGTGCTTGTAGAAGGCACCCCTGTAGCTGGCGGCGGCGCCGGGCTTGAGATTGGGCTGCACGTGCTCTGTGAGCCAGCGGTTGCCGAGGTCGAGCACGGTGGCGCGGCAGGGAATGTAGCGGCGGGCCTGGACCTGCTCCTGGAGGGTCCTGAGCATGCGCTCGGCGCCGCGGCGGCTCGGGCCGGCGGCGCGCTCCACGTGCTTCCAGCGCGACTGGCCCGTGTCGGGGTCGATCACCTGCACGCGGGTGCGGATGTAGTAGCGGCCGTTGCGTTCGCGGATGTAGCCGGCGGCCATCAGCGCAGGCACGGGAGCTTCGCTCCGGCCGGAGACCGCTTCGCGGTGCCGTCCGGTTCGAAGTCCCGTCCTGCTTGCCTCCGATTGGCCGGGGCGCGGTCCGGCGAGGGGCGCAGGCACGGGAGCTTCGCCCCGGCCGGAGACCGCTTCGCGGTGCCGTCCGGTTCGAAGTCCCGTCCTGCTTGGCTGCGATTGGCCGGGGCGCGGTCCGGCGAGGGTTTGCGGGCCGCGCCCCGGATGTTGCGGTGCCCCGGCTTGGAACAGAGGGAGGGTTGTCCTTGCCGGGTGCTCATCGAGGCCTTCCTCCTTGTCTGGCCTGCGACGACTTGTGCGCCTTGGCGTGCTTGTTGGCGGCGTAGCGGTGTCTGGCGCTTCTTTCGCATGCTGCTCGCCTGTGCCTGTTGTGCCTGTAGCGCTTGCGGCAGTTCTTCAGGGCGAGCGCGAGCTGTTGTTTGCGGGTGAGCTTCCTTGCTCTGTTGCTCTTGACCTGGGTGCAGCCCTGGATTTGGATGTGGGTGGTGGGGTTGATGGTGGCGCCGTTCTGGCCTTCCAGGGTGGTCGGCATCGACAGTTTTTCGCCGCAGAGGCTGTAGTGCTTGCTTTCCGCCACGTTGACGGTGAGGGCGGAGTGGGGGCCTGTGGGGAGGGTGGTTTCGAAGGTCGTGAACGGGGCGTCCGGCGCCGATTCGAAGCGGCTGTAGGTGATGCCCTTTTTGATGTCCGTGTGGCCATCGAGGACGATTTGCAGGCCTTCGCCCTGGAGGATGAACTCCACGTCGGGAAACGCCGCGTTGCCATGGCTGACGAGATAGGCGGGTCCGGTGAGGGGATTCTTGAAGACGGGGGTGTGGATCGTGGCCGACCCGATCACGCTGCCTTCCGGACAGCTGGCGGGGTTCGCTTCGAACGTCGCGGCCACACACGCTTTCTGGATCGTCGTCAACCGGCTGGGCAACTGCTTGGGCAGTTGCAGGTCCACCCGGTGGATGTTCGCCACCCCGACTCCTTGGCTTGTGACCTTGACGGTCAGTTGTGCGCCGTTGGCTTTGCTGGCGTGCCCTCCCACAAAGGCTTCCAGCACAGGATGGAATGGGAGGTTGGGACAGTTCTGCACCTGAAACGGGTAGCCAAGGCCCGCTGCGCTTCCTTCATAGCCGGTGAGACTGCCGGTGATCTGGTGGGGGTCGCAGTTGGTGGGGTTGAACTCAAACGGTGCGTTGCCCGGCCGTTCCACGGTGACCTGGAGTTGTTTGAGATCGACGGGGACGCCGTCCACGCTCCTGGGGACAGGTTCGCTCGTGACGGTGACGGCGGCGGTGTTCGGATCGACCTCCAGGGTCGAGAGGACGGGGACGTAGCCGAGATCGAACGGGCCCGCCGCCGCGTGCGTGACGGCCAACAGGCCGAATGGCGCCGCCGGATGGGTGGATGTGGCCTTCAGGGGGCCGGTGAGATAGACCGTTCCTTCCAATGTGACGGGCTCGTTTCCGAGACCCGCCACCGCCGTGGTGTGCCCGACCTGGCTCGATGCTTCACAGGCATCCGCGAGCACCTGCGCTTCGGTACACGGCGTGACCTGGCTGATCAACGCCGCGATGCCGCTCGGAAGATGGAGGGTGATGTGTTCGAGCGGCTGGCTGCCATCGGCCTGTCCGATGGCGAGGGTGAAGGGGGTGTAGGCGCCCGCCTGAGGGTTGGCGACCCCGGCTGTGTAGGCCGCCTGGAACGGCAACGGTGTCGGGGGGCACGAACTGCCGCCGGGACCCGCGTCGATCGTGAAGCTCGATGATGGGTTCGCCGATCCTCCGGTCCAGGCGTTGAACTGGCTCGTGGTGGTGTAGCTCCCACAGGAGGGTGGCGTCGCCAGCGATGCGCGTCCCCCACCGAAGAAGTGCAGGTGCAGGCTGCTGAACGGCAACTGGGGCGTGTTGTGGAACGTGGTGGTCAGCCGGCCCGTGCCCGGATCTATCTTGACTTCGCCGGCGAGCTTCACCCGCACCCCGGTTTCCGGTTCTTCCGCTGTCAGATAGAGCACCAGAGGTGAGCGAAAGGGATTGACGTTCTCACGCGCCAAGTACAACGATCCGGTGGGTTCCCCGGCGAGCAGGGGAGTCTTGATCTGGACCGTGCCGACCTTCGCCGCATCGGGACAGTGCGACGGTCCCGACGGCGAGGTCCGGTTGGTGGTCTGCGCTTCTCCTTCTTCGCCGGGTTCTTCGGTGAATGGGATGCCAAGGAGGTTCAGGAAGCCGAATTCACCGGTCGAGCAAGCCTGCAATCCGTTCGCGGCGGAGGGGTTCAACCCCAGCCCCTGGGGTAGCGTGACAGTTGTTTCCTTCAACGCGGAGTCCGCCAATCCCGCAGGGGTTGTCAGGCCTGTTTGGGGCATCGTCACCGTGGCGTTCAAACCGGTGGGGGCACTCGCGGCGCGCTGTTCGGGTTCCAGTTCAAGGCCAGGGTTGAACGTGAGGCTCCCACAACCGATGAGGGTGGCGGGCAGAACGTATTCGGTGTTTTCCGGCGCGAGCTCGCTGCCGGTGTCGCCGGGTTCGCCGGTCGGCCAGGAGCGGCCGGCGATCGTGCTCGCCAACGGCTTTTCGCACGAGGTGGGGAGGGTGAGGAACGGGGCGGGTTCGCTCTGGTGTGGGGTGGGAGCGCATGGCACTTCCATCATGGCGGGCAGCAGACAGGTCCAGCCGCGCGAGTTGTCGTGGCGGGGATCGTTGGGGACGCCCCAGACCGTGACCTGGCTGCTGAGCAGCTGTGCTGTCTCGCTGGTGTCTTCGGCGATCACTTCGGCGGCGTATTCCCCGCCGGTGGCGAGGGCGGTGTCGAGGATGACGGATACCTTGTAGAGCTCGAAGCCCAGGCGGGCGGGCTCGCCCGGGACGGGCGTGAGGTTGAAGATGGGGACCTCGAAGCGGTGCAGCCCGAAGAGAGGTTGGGGTAGGTTCGCGGTCACTGTGGCGACCCCGATCGCGGTGTCCGCGGGGCAGGCGTTGGCCCATTCGTGCACGAAGCTCGCGAACTGCACCGCGGTGCAGCGCGGCATGACGGTGGTATCGGCCACCAGTCCCGGGGGGAGCTTGAAGCGCAGCTGCTTGGGTTGCGCGACCGTGGAGGGGTAGTAGCCGGGTGGTTCGGTGCCACCGTCG
>DATJVV010000138.1:0-2683 GCA_035501635.1 Solirubrobacteraceae bacterium
CTTGGCGTCCATCGCCTGAAAGACGATCCCTAGGCTGTAGAGCGTCGAGGCGCCGACCGCCAGCAGAATGCCGAGCACGAGTTCCCACATGTACGCCCACGATCATCGCATCCCCGCTGGCGCCCTCACGGGGGCCCTCGCGGGGCTCGCGGCGGCCGGCTACATGCTGCCGGGCCTGGCCAGCTCCCGTCCGGTGCTGCTCCCCGGCTCGCCCGAGCCGATCTGGCGCGGGCTGCGGCGGGCGCTGGGCATCGAGGACAGAACGGCCGCCGGCCACGGCTACGGGCTCACCTTCGACGACGGCCCCCACCCCCGGGGCACCCCCGCGGTGCTCGAGATCCTCGCCCGCGAGGGGGTGAGCGCGACGTTCTTCCTCGTGGGCGAGCAGATCAGGAGAAACCCCGCCCTGGTGGAGGAGATCCTCGCGGGCGGCCACCACATCGGCCTGCACTGCGACCGCCATCGCAACCTCCTGCGCCTGCTTCCCGGCCAGGTGCGCACGGACATCGAGCGCGCGAGGGACACCATCGAGTCGCGCACCGGCGCTCCGATCGCCCTCTACCGGCCCCCCTACGGCGTGGCCAACGCGGCGGCCCTCGCGCTGGCCCGGCGAAACGGCTGGCGCACGCTGCTCTGGAGCCAGTGGGGCAGGGACTGGGAGGCGCGCGCCACGCCCGCGTCGATCGCCGCGCGGGTCACCGCGGGGGCGGGGGAGGGTTCGGTGCTGCTGCTGCACGACGCCGACGAGTACTCCGCGCCGGGCTCCTGGCGGCGCACCGCCGACGCGTTGCCGAGTGTGCTCGAGACGCTGCACGAACGGGGTCTGCGGGCCGTCCTGCCGTGAGCCGGCGCCAGGCACGAGTCTCCGGGTGAAGCCCTAACATCGTTTGCTTGCCGGGAACCATCTCCATCGACGAGGACGGAGCCGCCGCGCTCGCCCCCGGACTCGCCGGCGAGCGCCCGCGCGAGCGCATCGTGCCCCCCACCGCGGCGAGCTCCCCGGCGCTGGAGCCCGCGGCCTCCGCGGCGGGCGCCGAGCCGGTGGCGCGCACGCGCTGGTGGGTGGAGGCCCTGGTGATCGTGTGGCTGTGCTGGGTGTACGACGCCATCACCAACCTCGCGCCCCTGCGGCTGCACGCGGCGCTCGCCCACGGCGAGGGCATCCTCGCGCTGGAGCGCAACCTGGGCATCTCCCCCGAGCTCTCCCTCGACCGCTGGCTGGCCTCCCACCACACGCTGGGCCTGTGGATCTCCAACTACTACGACAACGCCCACTTCATCGTCACCCTGGGCCTGCTCGGCTACGTCTGGTACCGGCGCGCCGACATCCACCGGCCGCTGCGCAACACGCTGGTGCTGGTGAACGTGATCGCCTTCGCGGTGTTCCTGCTCTACCCGGTGGCACCCCCGCGGATGCTCGGCGCGGACGGCTTCAGCGACATCGTGGCCTCCACCCACGCCTTCGGCTCCTGGCACACCGGCGCGCTGGCCTCCGCCGCCAACCAGCTCGCGGCCATGCCCTCCCTGCACATGGCCTGGGCCGGCTGGTGCGGCCTGGCCCTCTGGCGCATCTCCCCCCGCCCCTGGATGCGAGCGCTCGCGATCGTCTACCCCTGCCTCACCGCCGTCGCCGTCCTCGCCACCGGCAACCACTACGTTCTCGACGTCCTCGCCGGCCTCGCCACGCTGGCGCTGGCGGTGGTGGTTTGCGGGTTGTGGGCGCGTCAAAGCTCGCAAAATCCGCGCAACCTGCGTACCGACTGTCACAAACTTGTTACGAAGTCGGGGAACCTGTAGACTGCGGCGGCCATCGCGGATCGCCTGAGGGCGCCGTGAGAGGCCCGCGTGTGCGCGCGGGCGCTCGCGTCCACGTTGCGATCACGAGGATGGCCACCCCAGATGCCAGATTTCGACGTCAACGAAGGCCGTATCGAGGCGCGCCATGCTCGCGCGGGCTTGCCCGTGGACGAGCTGGAGGCGCTGGAGGAGTGGCTGTTCGAGGCGTTCGAGCCGGTGGCGCGCGACAACCGCCCCGCCGACTGGGGCGGCGAGGCCCAGTGCGAGGAGCTGCCCGAGCCCAGGCCGGCGGTGTGGCGGGAGCGGGAGGCGCGCGCGGGCCATCACGCGGGCCGGGGGCGGAGGCTGGGGCTCGGCGGTGGGCCGAGCGGCAGCGGCAGGTGGACGGGTCGCACGGCATGTCCGTTCGGCCGGCGAGCGCGGATACTCGGAGTGGGGGGGACGCCGCGAGAGCGGCGCGGGGCGTGGACGCGGTGCCACCGGGAACGCCCCAGCACGATCGGATGAGCCTCGAACACCTCGATGTTCTGTTCGTCGTCCTGGCGAGCGCCGTGGCGCTCGCCCTGGGAGCGCCCGCCTTCGGCGTGGTGGTGGGGGCCGTGGCCTGGCTGGTGCAGAAGGCCCTCCAGCACGCGGACAGGCGCTGGATCGGAGCGCGTCACGAGCCGCGCAAACAGCTGGGCCTGAACCTGTTCGAGGCGTTCGGGCGCATCTGGCTGCTGGCGGGCGCGATCGTGCTCGCGGGCGCGGTGGGCGGCAGGGCCGACGGGCTGTGGGCGGCCCTGATGATCTTCGCGGCCTACTCGGTGGCAGTCGCGATCAGGCTGCTCTCGGGCCGGCCGTCGGGCGGGACTTCGGGTGGCGCGAGGCCTCCGCGCGCGGGCGC